>JANMFT010000137.1:0-2296 GCA_031374255.1 Limoniibacter sp.
TCTGTTCATAGTCGGCACCAATGATGCTAAAAACTTTGTCACTTTGCGCGGGTTCACCAAAGGTTTTGGCGGGTTGGTTTATGCGCTTAAAACCAAATTTCCAGATGCACGGCTGGTGTGGTCGCCCATTATTGATATGGAGAAAATGCCGACATTGACGCCGTTTCTGGCGCGGATGTTGAATATCCGCGCCAAGCTACTCAATGCGGTCGGGGCTGGTTTGTGTGAAGAGCGTTATGCAATTCCTGCTGATCCGCTGCCGATTTCCATTCCCGATGGTTTTGCGGTTGATGGCTTTCACGCCAATGCGAGAGCTTACAAAGTCTGGTCCGACCATGTTATGAAATGGATGTATCCGCATCCAAATTGAAAGCACATCATGTCTGCTAAAACTGTTCTTATTACCGGCGGTGCCAAGGGCATTGGCTACGCTATTGCCCGGCAGTTTGTCAGCGAAGGTGCGCAAGTAGTGATTGCTGATGTGGATGAAGCCGCAGGTGGCAAATGCGTTGAGGAATTTGGCAGCAAAGCCATTTTCATCAAAACCGATGTCTCCAAAACTGCTGACGTCCATAATTTTGTTGCCGCCGCGCTTGAAGCATTTGGGAGCATTGACGTGCTCATCAACAATGCCGCCGTCGTCCATGCCGCTGAGTTTCTCGATTTAACCGAAGCTGATTTTGACCGCGTGATCGGCATCAATTTGAAGGGCGCGTTCATGGTGGGCCAGACGGTGGCCAAGCAAATGGTCAGCCAAATTGTGTCAGGCTCAAAGCCTGGTGCAATCGTCAACATGTCATCGGTCAATGCAGTATTCGCAATTGCCAATCAGGTGCCCTATTCGGTTTCGAAAGGCGGTATTGGCCAATTGACGAAAGTCATGGCGCTGTCGCTTGCGCCTTACGGCATCCGCGTCAACGCAATAGGCCCCGGCTCCATCATGACGGATATGCTGGCATCGGTGAACTCCAACCCGGAAGTCACAGCCCGCATCCTGTCGCGCACGCCTTTGGGCCGGATCGGCGAGCCTTCCGAGATTGCCACCATAGCCTCGTTTCTGGCGTCGGATGCCGCCAGCTATATCACTGGCCAGACGATCTTTGCCGATGGCGGCAGGTTGCCGCTGAATTATACGGTGCCGGTCAAAAATTAATTTTAATCCTGACATGCTCCTGACACTATGCTGTAAGGAGGGGTGTGCTAGCTATTGAACAAACCTCTCTCTTGAAAGGATATGCCCGTGAAACATGCCATCGACTATGTTGAGTTTTCATCGCCAAATCTTGAAGAAACCCAAGAGTTTTTTACCAAAGCGTTTGGCTGGGAATTTGTCGATTACGGGCCCGATTACAAAGACATTCAAGGTGCCGGTATCGGCGGCGGACTTGAGCGCGCACCAAACGCCGCACCGGTTGTCATTTTAAAATCTGATAATCTGGAAGTCTCAAAACAAACCGTTCTTGATGCTGGCGCTCTGCTCATTAAAGACATTTACGGATTTCCGGGAGGTCGCCGGTTTGAGTTCCGCGAGCCGGGCGGAACTCTTATGGCAGTATGGCAGCCTTTGTGACTAGAATATTATTCATGGCTCCTGACATTATGCTGTCAGGAGGGGTGTGCGATACATTCGGGGTCAAATATCCTTGGAGAACTCTATCATGCCGCAAATTCCTGATGACATTGCCGTTTGGTTTGAAATTCCTGTCACCGACCTTGAGCGCAGCCGCGCGTTTTATGAAACTGTTCTTGCTATTCCGAGCCACCGCGATGACACCGGCCCAAACCCGCTGATCAATCTCGGAAATGAAGATATGAAGGGAATTGCGGGACATCTTTACCCCGGCAAGCCCGCCGCAAAAGGCACCGGCAACACAATCCATGTTACCGTGGGCAGCGGCACACTCGAAGAGGCCTTAGCACGTGTTGTGCCGGCTGGCGGCGAAGTGGTATCACCCGTCATCACAATCCCGCCCGGGCGCTTTGCCTATTGTCTTGACCCTGATGGCAATTCGATTGGCATCTTTACACGCTAATGCGCCGCGCTGACCGCCTGTTTCAAATTGTGCAATTTCTCCGTGGCGGGCGGTTGGTGACAGCCGCCATGCTGGGTGCAAAGCTTGAAGTCTCAGAACGTACGATTTACCGCGACATCGCTGATTTACAGGCGTCCGGCGTACCAATTGATGGTGCGGCGGGCGTGGGTTACATCATGCGGCAAGGGTTTGACCTGCCGCCTTTGATGTTCACTCGCGATGAAGTAACGGCATTGGTTGCTGGTGCCAAATTGGTAAAAGCG
>JANMFT010000169.1:0-7855 GCA_031374255.1 Limoniibacter sp.
CCCATCCATGGTGGGCGTAACAGGGATTGAACCTGTGACCCCTACAATGTCAATGTAGTGCTCTCCCGCTGAGCTATACGCCCATGGATGGTGGGGCGGATACACCATAAACGGGCGGGGGCGTCAATATGGGAATGGGCGGGGTGATGGTTTGGGTCAGCGCCGCTGAATGTTGTAATTAGTCATTCCCGCCACTTTCTTGTGCGGGAACCTAGGCTTGTTTTGGACATTGGCGGATTTAAGGAAGTCTGGGCCCCCGCACAAGAAAGCGGCGGGGGTGACTATGATTGAAGATTTGTGCCGTTGATTATCAAGCCGCCTTCAGCAACTTTTCAACTTCGTTCACCAAATCCTTCAAATGGAACGGCTTAGACAATACGGTTGCATCTTTGGGGGCTTTGCTTTCGGGGTTGAGGGCAACGGCGGCAAAGCCGGTGATGAACATGACTTTGAGATCAGGGTCGATTTCGGTGGCTCTACGGGCGAGTTCGATGCCGTCCATTTCCGGCATCACAATGTCGGTCAATAGGAGGTTGAACGGCTCCTCGCGCAGGCGCTCGTAGGCGCTGGCACCATTGTCAAAATCCACCACCTGATAGCCGGCGCGTTCTAGGGCTTTCACCAGAAAGCGGCGCATGTCATTATCATCTTCAGCAAGCAAAATCCGGTTCATGAGTGTGTTTCTTGTCGTTGCGGGCCGTTTGTGGCCGGTAAAATTCAAATCAATGTGTTAGCTTTGCCTGATACCGGTAAAGAAAAAGCAAAGTTGGTTCGACTAATCGTTAGATGCCTCTATTTTCTGGTGGGACGCAAGGCTATCAAAGGCGTAGACTGAAGGATGATATGACCTTGGATTTTACACCCGAAACGGCGTTTGATGTACTGGCCCCGGCCCAGCAGCGCGTGCCGTTTGTGTTTAACTCGCCGCATTCGGGCCGGGTTTACCCCCAGCGCTTTTTGGATTTGGCGCAGCTGGACGGCTGGCAAATCCGCCGTTCGGAAGATTGCTTTGTCGATGAACTTTATGCGGGCGCAGTCACTTTGGGCGCGCCGCTGCTCAGGGCGCATTTCCCGCGCGCCTATCTTGACGTGAACCGCGAGCCACTCGAGCTTGATCCTGCCATGTTTGCGCAGGCGTTTCCGATGCCGGTTAATGCGGCGTCACCGCGCGTGGCGGCGGGGCTTGGGACAGTTCCGAAACTGGTGGGCGAGGGCCGCTCGATCTACCGTTACCGCCTCCGTCCGGAAGAGGCGCTGATGCGGCTCGACACCTGCTATTTTCCGTATCACCGCGTGTTGCGGAAACTGGTGGATGACACGGTTGCACAATTCGGGTTTTGCGTTTTGATTGATTGCCATTCGATGCCGGGGCAGATCACGCACCCTGAAGATGGCACGCAGCCGCATTTTATTGTGGGCGACCGGTTCGGGCAGACGGCGTCGGCGGCGTTTTCAAGTTCGGCGATCGGGCTGCTGCGGCAGGCCGGGTTCACGGTAAGTCACAACCGGCCTTATGCGGGCGGGTTTATCACCGAGAATTATGGCTTACCCGCCAGCAACGTGCATGCCCTGCAAATTGAAACCAGCAGGCGGCTTTACTTGGATGAGGCGCGCTATTTGCGCAGCAGCAATTTTGGTGTGTTCCAAGCCGAACTGACACAGTTTTGTGCCAATATGATGAGTTTGCCGGATTCAATTTTTATACATCCAAGGCTGGCAGCCGAATAAAAAACGGACTTAAAAAAAGACCGTAACGGAAAACCGCTACGGCCAAAGTCTTGGGGAGGAACGCCAATTGGCGTTAGGCCGAAGCCCATCGAAAAGAATATTGCTGCAGTGCAACATGTCAATAGTTAATTGGTCGTAAAGTATGTTCAATCGCGTGGATGGGTTAAATGGCTGAAAAACAATCTTTGTTCGCGTTTTTTGAGGAGATTGCAGAAGCGGCCGCGGCAGCGACATTGCCTTATTTCCGCACACAAATGTCGATCGACAATAAACTGGCTGGCGGGTTTGACCCTGTGACCGAAGCCGATAAAAGTGCCGAGCGTGCCATTCGGGCCATGATCGAGCGGGATTATCCTGATGATGGCATCCACGGTGAAGAGTATGGTTTGGTGCGGGAAAACGCTGCCCGCCGCTGGGTGATTGACCCGGTGGATGGCACGCGCGCGTTCATCAGCGGATTGCCGGTTTGGGGCACTTTGGTTGGTCTGATGGAGAATAATGTCGCAATCGCGGGCCTGATGGCGCAGCCGTTTACTGGCGAAACATTCATCGCCGATGGCAACCGCGCGGTCAGGCAATGGCGCAGGCAGGTTGTGGATTTGCGGGTCAGCAGTTGCAAAAAATTGAATGATGCCAAGATGTTCACAACAAGCCCGCATTTATTCAAAGGGCAAATGCGTGAGCGGTTTGATGCGTTGGAAACCCAAGTGAAACTTTCCCGCTACGGCACAGATTGTTACGCCTTTGCGATGTTGGCGGCGGGTTTTGCTGATGTGGTGATTGATCCCGGTTTGCAGCCCTATGATATTGTGGCGCTGATCCCGCTGATCGAACAGGCGGGGGGAATTGTTACGACGCTGGACAGTAACCGCGCTGAAAAAGGCGGCGATATTATTGCGGCGGCAACGCCGGAATTGCATCAAGCCGCTATGGATAAGATGCGCGGATAAATATTCCGTTTGGCAAGCCGCAAAACTTTATCGTTAGTGATCCCCGCCACTTGTGCGGGGACCCAGACTTTCTTTAATAAACCATTGATTTAAAACAAGTCTAGGCTCCCGCACAAGTGGCGGGGGTGACTAATGATCTTAGTATTGTGTGTTTTCATGCCGCAAAATGATCTACCGCAGTTGCCGCCCCAATCCGCATTGATGCCGGGCCTGTGCCGGGCAGAAACGCGAAAATTGCTGCGAGCGCTTGTTCACGGATGACATCGCGGTCCTGCAGCATTTCATGTGCGGCGCCTTCAATGACCAGCATATGGGCGGCAGGCAAAAATCGCACAGCTTCATCGATTGCATCGCGCGGCACGACTTGATCCTTTGCCGCGATGAGTACCAATGCTGGAATGCGATACGCCAAATTTTCACTGCGCCGTGTGAGGTTACGCATCGCAGCTATAGAGGTGTTGACCCAGCGCGCTGTCGGGCCGCCCAGCGCCAAATGCGGGTGACTGTCGTATAGGCTTTGATTGCGGTCGTATCGCGCGGCGTCGCGGGTGACTTTGTTGGTTTCGAACGGTTGCCGCACCCTTGGCCCGCCGCCAAAATACATGCGGCCCAAACCGATGGCGATCAAAAAACGTGACACCAGCCACGCCGCCTGCGTTGAAAAAGGCTGTTTTACAATGCCCAAAAACGGCGCGCAAAGCACCATACGGTCAATCCTGCTTTTGAGAAGAGGCGCTGCATCGAGCGCTATCAGGCAACCCATAGAGTGGCCGACGACAAAGAAAGGCGGGCGGCAATCGGGCAAAACCACCTGGTTAAAAATGGCTTCAACATCCATGCGGTAGTCAGAAAAATTGCGGACATAACCTTTATGGCGGTCTGGAATCAGATGTTCACTGTCGCCTTGTCCACGCCAATCAAACACCACCACATTAAAAGCCGCACGCTGAAAATCGCCGATGGTTTCGAAATATTTCTCAATACATTCATTGCGTCCGGTAAACACAATGATGGTGCCTTTGCAAACAGCCTCACTGGTTTTTGTATGGGTATAACGAAGGCGTTTGCCATCCCGCGTCGTAAGGTTGAAAGCGGTAACTCCGGCGGGTGCTGGGTTGGCTTTAAGATCGTATAGCATTGCAGGTTCATGCGGCGGTGGCGTGAACTGCTTTTTAAGTTTGAACAGGTTGAGTTTCACTGCGGGCAATCTGTTTTAAAGAGTGGAACAGTCTTAGCGAATTGATGTGCCACTGCCAAGTTGAGGCCTCTTGAAACCTGAAATTCCACTTCCCACATCTGATGCAGCAGAGGCCAAACCGGCTCTGCTCCGGAGCCAAGCGCCTCATAAGAGGGCCAAAGTGCACCGGCAAACTTGCAACCGTTGCTCATTAGGAGAACACCATGCGTACTGTAGATTTTTCCCCGCTTTACCGTTCCACCGTCGGCTTTGACCGGCTTTTCAGCCTGCTTGATACGATGGGTGCGCCAGACGCCAATGCGCAGAGCTACCCGCCCTATAACATTGAGCGCACCGGCGAGACCACCTACCGCATCTCTATGGCGGTTGCCGGTTTTGACGATAGCGAACTGACAATTGAAGCCAAACGCAACCACTTGACCGTAACCGGCAAAAAAACCGAAGTCGAAGGTGAAGGCGATAATGCCTATCTCTATCGCGGGATTGCCGCCCGCGGGTTTGAGCGCCGTTTCCACACCGCTGACCACGTTGAAGTGACCGGTGCAAACCTCAAAAACGGTTTGCTGCATATTGATCTCAAACGCGAGATTCCAGAAGAATTAAAACCGCGCCGGATCGCGATTGAGACTGTGAAAACCAATTCAAATCAGGCTGTGCAGATTGAAGCGCAAGCTGCGTAAGAACCCCTGAGGTTCATATCGGACTGGACTGGCGGTGCAGCTATGCGCCGCCTTTTTTTATGTGCGTTTTGACAAAACTGCGTCGAGTGAAACCAATCCTGCGCCTTTGATGATCAAAAATATCAAAGGCACGATCCATAATAGCCGCTGATCGAATATTGCGGCATCAGGAAAGCGGTCGAACATCGCGCCGGTCGCCTCCGCGCCGATGTCATGAAACACCACGTCGACGAAAGATTGCACCAAAATGAACCCAATCATGCTGAGGCTGGCGAGGCGCGTGAACAGGCCTATGCTGATGAGAACCGGAAGCAGAAACTCGGCATAGGTGCCAAGATAGACAATAAGCGTCCATGGAAAAAAGCTGACATTGGCAACATCATTGCCAGCAGCATCTATGACTGAGGGTAGAATTTGATAATAAGCACCATCGGAAATGTTCAGAAATCCAAACAGTCCGGAACCTATTTTAGTTTGGAACGATGTCCAATAATAAAGGCCCAGAACAGAGGCAAAAGCCAGCCGTGCAGCAAGGCTTGGCAACCAATTGCCGGTCAGTGTTTCAAGCGACGTGAACGCCGCATTGTGCATGCGGACAATGGTCGTCAACATTTTCAGATCCCCGGTTTTGTAAATTCAGGTTGATTCAAGTGCAGATGTAGCGCCCGATTGCAGCAGCAGGGCCAATGCGGATGAGAGATTAAAGTTGATTTCTGTCTCGGTGGCTGCCTCTGCAGCTTGTGCAAGCGTCAACCCTTCGAACAACCCGCGCAAGAACATGGCCGCTCCAGCAGGCAGCAATCGCACTTCGACATCAAATTGCGGTCGCGTTATCAGAATATCCTGAGGGTGAAGCGGGCTTTCAACAGCTATGCCGTTGCGGCCTTCGCTGAGCATTGTGAAAATTGAAAATTGCGAGTGCACAATTGCAGCAGCAGGGTGCTTCACAAATCGAATTTTGCCAAGCGTTTCCGGCGGGATGGCGCCGAGCAAAGCCGGATCCAAAAGATTGGCATCTGCAGCGTGGTAAGCGTCGAGCCAGCGGCGTTCCGCTTTTGCCAAATCTGCCAGCCACGGCATCTGGTCTTTCGCAGGAGCAAAGTCGCCCAGCCAATCTGCAAAGTTGTGACCCAATTCGAACATTAATTTTGTGCGGGGCGGGTGTTCACTTAAATACAGCAGCGCTGCATCACTAAACCGGGCGTCACCACATTGGGCTTTGACAGAGGGATAGTTTTTGCCAAGGGCTTCGACAAGGCTGTAGGCCACGTTATTGCGATAGACATTAAAGCGCTTATCAGCGGCTTTTCCATTTGGGCCAATAACGGTCGAAGGTTTGTCGAGCGCAGAATTTGTTAGCGCCTTAGCAAATTCAAGTGCACCGGAGCTGTGCCAAAAATCAAGCGACATGGCGAAGCTGCTTTGCTTGAGCTTGGTCCATGATCCGCCGTGCAGCCATCGCTTCAGATTTCAACCGCGCCCATTCAGGCACGTCGTCATCCCATTCAACCAGTGTCGGGACAGCGCCGGTTTGACCAATCACGTACTCATAAAGTGCCCAAACCGGATCGGCCACCGCGCAATTATGGCTGTCAATCAATAAGGCATCGCCTTCATCATCGGTTTGTACATCGTGGCCGGCCAAATGAATTTCACCGACCAGATGCAAAGGGAAATCAGCAAAATAGCGTTCAGGTGACGTGCCATTATTTGTGGCCGATACAAAAACATTGTTGATATCCAAAAGTAAGCCGCAGCCGGAAAGGCGGGCTATTTCTTTGAGAAAATCAGTTTCAGCCCATGTTGATTGTGAAAACTGAAGATAGTTTGATGGATTTTCGAGCAGCATCGGCCGCTTAATCGCCTCTTGCACTTGCCCGATATGGGACACGATGCGGTTAAGCGTCTCATTGGTATATGGCACTGGCAGCAAATCATTGAAATAAATGTCGTCATGGGTTGACCATGCCAAATGCTCAGACACCATAAAGGGCTGATAGCATTCTACAAGGCGTGCAAAGCGTTGCAAATGTTCGCGGTCGATGTCTTGCGGCCCGCCTATGTTCATGGCGACGCCGTGAAGAGACACCGGATGGTTTTGGCGAATATGCGTGAGCGCCGCATGAGGCATGCCGCCTGCGCCCATATAGTTTTCGGCGTGAATTTCGAAAAAGACGTCGGGGTGCGGATCAGCTAAGATCGCGGCCATGTGTTCAGGCCTGAAACTTGCGCCCGATAGGCTATCGCTTTTTAAAAGTGGAAACGGGTGCCACGAATGATCAGAGCTTTTTTCCTGGGAGGACGGTTTAAGCATGATGTCAGGCACCCGTTTTTGATAGGAATTCAGTAAATCAAATCAACCGGCCATATCGCGGTCAAGTTTTTTCAATGATCCCATACGGCCATCAGGAAGTTCAACAGCCTTGCCGGTATCGGCTAGAATTGGCATTGCAGTTTCGCATGAGCCTTTTTTAACCAGGGTCCATGCATTGCCTTGATAGTTTACTTTTGATGTGCCGGCGCATGTTGTGCCTGCGCCTGCTGCGCAACCATTTTGGCCGGCAAGTGATACGCCAAAACATTTAACATCGGCGGCTGAAGCAGAATTTATAGCACCGAAAGTGGAGAGTGCGGCGGCCATTGCACCGGCCAGCATTGCACCTGAAAGAACTGATTTATTTGACATGATTTTTTCCTCGTTGATTTCTGACCGAACCGTTGCGGCCCGTACGCAATCAATGACGTTTAGTTTCATCAACAGGAAATCAACGGAACGTGAGTTGAGTCACGGCTGCGTGAGGCCAAATTGAGAATTATATCAAAGCGGCTAAATCTGCCACATGCTCATCGGTTGTCGCAAACGATGTCACAAACCGGCAAAGCTGCTCGTCATCGTTGAACGAATCTTCCATGCCATGTGGCGCATTCCACGGGTAGAATTTTGCACCAGCAGCTTCAAATTGTGCAATGCGGGCTTGGCTTAGCACAGCAAATACCTCATTGGCTTGCGGCTCCCAAGCTAATCTAGTGCCTTCGGCTTGGCGGAATATAGAGGCCAGTTTTGTAGATTGGGCGTTGGCGTGCCGGGCGGACTTAAGCCATAAATCGTCCGCCAGATAGGCGTCAAACTGTGCGGCGATAAAGCGGGTTTTCGAGAACAATTGCGCGGCGCGTTTGCGGATGTAGGGCAGTTGTTTGGCGGTTTCGGGGTTTAAAAACACCAACGCCTCGGCCATCCAACAGCCGTTTTTGGTGGCTCCGAATGAGACAATATCAACGCCGGATTTCCATGTCATTTC
>JANMFT010000221.1:0-3710 GCA_031374255.1 Limoniibacter sp.
CGCGCCGATTTCAGATTTGATTTTCTCAACCGAATAACCATCCAGCTGGCGCAAAAACTGTGACTCGTCCAAAATCTGGGTCAGCGAACGGTCACCAACGCGGTAAACGTCGATCTTGGCTGATGTGGCGTTGACCGAAACGAGCGGAATTCCGCGACGCGCTGAACCCGGCAGCACGAAATTATCCGAGTTAAACCGCACATTAGCAGCGCGGTCACGCACAAACAAATTGAGCGCAACAGGCTTTTCTAAATTCTCGCCGACAACCGATGGCAATCCGGCACGGAGCGTCAACCGGTAGCGGCTGCCGTGTTTCAAACCATCAACACAAATCTCGCGACCTTGAGCAGTCAGCGCTTGCGGTTCGGCATCATCCAGCCGCACAAAATTGGTGTAATCAGCATCGGTCAAATCTTCTGAAAACTGAATGCAAGCACGCGGCGTTTCAGCGTCGGCATCAATCGTGTTGCCCAAAATGCGGAAGCCGTATCTCGCCCGGGCATCCAGCAACGCCGCATCGGTTTGGGCCGAGGCCTGCAATTCTAGGCTGGCTTTATAAGCGTCAATCGTCGCGCGCCCGTCGCTATTGCGGTCAAGCGCCTGACCGAGCAGTTTGAGTGCCTCAGACCGCTCGTCGACATTGCGCGATGTTTGATAGGCATTAACAGCAGCCGAAAGTGCTGACTGTTGAAGGATATATCCTTCGTCAGCGCTTGGCGTGATACCGAGTGTGCCCCGCGCCAAACCGTTCCACAATTGCGCATTGTCAGGGTCGGCGGCAATTGCCTGCCCGTAACGAAACGCAGCATTGCGGTTATCGCCCGCTTGTTCGGCATCTTGTGCAGCAGCGGCCAGTTGCGACGCGCTCAAATCTTCTTCCAAAGGGGCGGCCAAAATCGTGGCACGATATTGCGCGGCAGCGTCAACATAATTTCCTGTAAATGCCAGCGGTTCCGGCGCGCCTAAATTCTCACGGGCAGCAACTTCAATAACCTTGCCGGCAATCGAACCCGGCACAGATTTTAGTTTGCCAAAATCAGTTTTGAGAAAACACCACTGGACCTTTGGATTGTAGGTGAAAGCATTGCACTGTTTGTCCGACAGGCAAATCGTTTCGCAGAGGCCAATATCAACATCTTTTTCAACGCGCAGATCAAAACCAAAATAATCGCCATCATTCGTGATAACAATTTCACGCTGGGATTCCGCGGCGCTTGAAGCATGAGAACCAATCAACACTGACAAGAATGCAAACCAACGAAGAGCGATTACGAACTTGTGCATAGCGGTAACTCCGGTCTGATTGCGGCCTGTAGCGAGCCTATGCCGCAACTGCCCATGGGGCAAGCTGGAAGCGCGCATGATTTAGTTGAAATCAAATGCGGTATTATGACGGCGAGATGCTGGACTCAACTTTTTAAAACTGGCACTACCGCCCATCACTGCATGGCTTCCGGGAGGAACGGAACCGTTCAGATGTATACAAAATCTGCCAATCTCGGGAGGGATACGATATGGCGACTGTAATAAATGCCGCGACTCGAAGCGGCGAAATGACCCGCGAAGAAAAGAAAGTTATTCTCGCTTCTTCTGCTGGTACCATTTTTGAATGGTATGACTTTTATTTGTTCGGCTCACTTGCTGCCGTTATCGGCGCGCAGTTCTTCGCGCCATTTCCAGAAGCAACACGAAACGTGTTTGCACTTTTGGCTTTTGCCGCTGGCTTTATTGTGCGCCCGTTTGGTGCGCTTGTATTCGGCCGGATCGGCGACATTGTCGGCCGAAAATACACCTTTCTCATGACCATTTTGATCATGGGCTTTTCGACTTTCTTTGTGGGTCTGTTGCCAAGTTATCAAAGCTGGGGCGTTGCAGCACCGATTATCCTGATTGCACTTCGTATGTTGCAAGGCTTGGCCCTTGGGGGTGAATATGGCGGAGCGGCAATTTATGTGGCCGAACACGCGCCTGCCAACCGGCGCGGCTATTACACGGCGTTTATTCAAACAACGGCGACTTTGGGCTTGTTGTTGTCTCTCGTCGTTATTTTGATGGTTACCGGCTATGTGAACGGCAACTATCCGTCAGTTCCTGATCTTGATGCAGCCGGTGCTGCGATCATGAACCCTGACGGCACAGCAAAAATGCTCACAGCATTCCAATCTTGGGGCTGGCGTATTCCGTTCTTGGGCTCAATCTTCTTGCTTGCAATTTCACTCTATATCCGCCTTCAAATGAATGAGAGCCCGGCTTTCAAAAAAATGAAGGAAGAAGGCGCCAATTCAAAAGCTCCCTTAACTGAGGCCTTTGGTTCGGGCCGCAATGCACTGGTTTTGTTATTGGCGCCAATCGCCTTGGTGGCATTATCTTTGACAGGCAATTTGAGCGGAACCTTGGCATCTTACATCGGCATTGCCTTTGTGGTTATCGCCATTATTTGGGGCTATATGAACGCGAAAATCGCGTTGATTGCCTTGCTTGGCCTCGTCGCAGGTCAGGCCGTGGTTTGGTATACAGGGCAGTTCTACGCACTGTTCTTCCTGCAAAACGTGATCAAAGTCGATTCGTTCACCGCCAACGTTTTGGTGGCCTGGTCACTTATCTTGGGTACCGGCGGATTTCTGTTCTTCGGCGGGCTGTCTGATAAAATTGGCCGCAAGCCTATCATTCTGGCAGGCTGCCTGATTGCAGCATTGACCTTCCTGCCGGTGTTCAACTTCCTTACCAAAACTGCCAACCCTGCGCTTCATGCGGCGCAGCAAACGCCGGTCACTGTCACCGCGCTGGAAGAAAACTGCTCGTTCCAGTTCAACCCGACCAACACGCTGACGTTTAGCAACTCGTGCGACATTGCCAAAGCCTTGCTCGCACGCACATCGGTGAATTACACCACCACATTTGATCCTGCGGCTACATTGGCTCAGGTCAAAGTAGGTGAGACCACGGTTGCGTCATATGATGGCGGGGCTAATAAAAAGTCGATTGCCGATGCAAAAACTGCATTAGGTGAAGTCACCAAAGGTATGGATGCAGCGGCATTAACAACGCTCACTGGCGCTGAAACGGCCCTCAAAGGCACAAAAACGGCAATCGGCAAAGCTGAAACCGCACTGAAAGCCTTGGCTGAAAGTGCAGATGCGGCAGCCAAAACTGCGGCTCAAACGGCACTAGACACTGCAAACGCAGCAGCTCCGGCGGCACAAACAGCACTTGATGCCGCGCGCGCTGTATTCCCAGCTGATGTTTTGGCCAGTTATGACGCTGCGTCTGCGGCACTTGCCAAAGAAAATGGTGTCAAAGGTGCGTTTGAAAAAGGCGTAAACGATGCCCTGAAAGCTGCAGGTTACCCAATTGTTGCCGCAAGCAACACAACGGTTGCCAAAGCGCAAACCTTCATCGACATCTTCACAGCGCAAAAACTGACCATCATCGCAACACTGACCTACCTGATCATTCTTGTGACAATGGTATACGGCCCTATTGCAGCAATGTTGGTTGAGCTGTTCCCGACCCGCATTCGTTATTCCGGCCTGTCATTGCCATACCATGTGGGCAATGGTTGGTTCGGCGGCTTGATGCCGGCAACAGCTTTCGCGATCTCAGCCCAAACCGGCAACATATATGCCGGTCTGTGGTATGCGATCGTGATTGCATTGATGACTGTTGTGATCGGATTGCTCTTCGTACCGGGCGGAACGCACAAGAAAGAC
>JANMFT010000224.1:0-2526 GCA_031374255.1 Limoniibacter sp.
GCCACCGAGGCGGGCCGCACCCGCGCAAAACGTGCGGTTTCGAATTACACCGACCGGCTATCTGGCAAATCCGTGTTCTTCTTTCCAGACTCACAAATGGAGCCATCTCTGGCGCGGTTCCTGATTGAAGAAACCGGCGCGAGTGTTGTTGAAATCGGCACGCCGTTTTTGCACCGCACCCATTTGGCTGAAGAGTTGGCAAGGCTGCCGTCTCATATTCAAATGAGCGAGGGTCAAGACGTTGATAATCAACTGGACCGCGCGCGGCTTGCAAAACCCGATTTGATCATTTGCGGAATGGGTCTTGGCAATCCGCTGGAAGCCGAAGGATTGACCACCAAATGGTCCATCGAATTCGCGTTCACGCCGATCCAAGGCTATGAACAGGCCGGTGATCTGGCCGAATTATTCGCCCGCCCAATCAACCGCAAGCGGGCGCTTGGAATGGCAAAACCGGAGGCGGCATCATGCAGCTGACGGTTTGGACATATGAGGGCCCGCCGCATATTGGCGCTATGCGGATCGCCAATTCCATGCGCGGGCTTCACTATGTGCTGCATGCGCCGCAGGGCGACACTTACGCTGATTTGCTGTTCACCATGATTGAGCGCAACGACCATCGCCCGCCTGTGACTTACACCACATTTCAGGCGCGCGATTTGGGCTCTGACACAGCCGAGATTTTCAAAACCGCCTGCCGAAATGCTGCCGAGCGCTTTAAGCCGCAGGCGATGATTGTGGGTTCATCCTGCACCGCTGAATTGCTGCAAGATAATCCGGGCGGTCTTGCTAAAACACTTGATCTTAAAATGCCTGTGATCGCGTTGGATTTGCCGTCCTACCAGAAAAAAGAATGCTGGGGCGCGGCTGAAACCTTATATCGCCTCATTCGCGCCTTTGCTGCGCCTCGCGTTGAAGGTGTGGTTCCGGCGAAAAACCGTTGCAATATTTTGGGGCCATCATCGCTCGGTTTCCGCAACCGCGATGATATCGTTGAGATTCGTAAACTGCTCGAAGCGATGGGCGTTGAGATCAATGTGGTTGCGCCGCTTGGTGCCAGCCCGCATGATTTAACGCGGCTGGGCGATGCCTCGTTCAACGTGCTGCTTTATCCTGAAATTGGCGATGCTTCGGCGCGGCATTTGGAAAAATTCTACGGCCAAAAAACCGTGCGCACTGTGCCCATTGGTGTTGGCGCAACCAAGGATTTCATCCGCGAAGTAGCTGCCCAAATTGGCAGTGATGCCGATGCGTTTTTGGAAACTCAGTCAGAGCGCCTCAGCTGGTACTCGCGGTCAATTGATTCCACGTATTTGACCGGCAAGCGCGTGTTCATTTTTGGGGATGCGACGCACGCCGTTGCCGCAGCGCGCATTGCAACCGAAGAGCTTGGCTTTGTGGTGTGCGGGCTCGGCACTTATGCGCGCGAATTTGCCCGTGACGTACGTGAAGCCGCCGCGAAATACGGCGTTGAGCCGCTGATCACTGATGATCATCTGCTGATTGAAGATGCGATTATTGCCGCCCAGCCCGAACTGGTTTTGGGTACGCAAATGGAGCGCCATGTTGCAAAACGCATGCGCATTCCTTCGGCGGTGATTTCAGCGCCGGTGCATGTGCAAGATTTTCCAGCGCGCTATTCCCCGCAAATGGGTTTTGAAGGCGCGAATGTTATTTTTGACACTTGGGTTCACCCATTGATGATGGGCTTAGAGGAACATTTGCTCGGCATGTTCCGCGATGATTTTGAGTTTAATGATGGTGCGACGGCATCCCATTTGAACCATGGCGGCAAAGCAAAAAGCCAGCCACAAGCTGTTGCCGTTGAAGAAGCGCCTTCGCTCACTTTGGCAGAAGAAGCTGTGCTTTCTTGGACGCTTGAAGCTGAAAAAGAACTCAAAAAAATACCGTTTTTTGTACGCGGAAAGGCCCGTAAAAATACCGAACGCTTTGCCACCGAACGTGGCCTGACACCGATCACTGTTGAGATGTTGTACGATGCAAAAGCCCATTTCGCCCGCTGAGATCAAGGCCATCACCGATGCAGGCCTGCGCTCAACGCAGGTGCGGGTGGTGATTGTGACGCTTGATGCGCATATGGCGAGCGCGGCAACACGGGCAAATGCCAGCTTGATGCGGGATTTGCCGGGCGTTTCCCTGCGGTTGCATTCGGTGACAGATTGGGCAGCTAGCGCTGAGGCTCATGCGCAATATGAGCGCGATGTTGCGAGCGCGGATGTCATCATTGCCTCGATGGTGTTTACCGAAGAGCATGTGGCGCTGGTAAAGCCGGCGCTCGATGCGCGCCGTGAGAATTGCGATGCGATAGTGTGCTGTATGTCTGCGCCTGAAATCGTCAAACTGACACGTATAGGCCAGTTTTCTATGGCACAGCCTGCGAGCGGCGTTTTGAGCATGCTGCGCCGCTTGGCCGGTAAAGGAAAAAAAGAAAAAACCGCCGGCGCAAGCCAAATGAAAATGTTGCGCACATTGCCAAAACTGTTGCGGTTTATTCCCGGCAAAGCG
>JANMFT010000231.1:0-2581 GCA_031374255.1 Limoniibacter sp.
TGAATTGACTTGTTACCAAATTTTGGTAACATTACCTCATGACAGCCAAAAACACCTCAATCGCACTCGGCAAACCCTTCACCGATTTCATATATGAAAAGGTGGAGTCCGGCGAATTTGCAACAGGCAGCGAAGTGGTGCGCGAAGCATTACGACAATATATGCACGAGGATGCAAAGATTGTGGCTTTGCGTACCATGATTCAAAAATCGATAGACAGCGGCCCCGCCCGCCCGTTCGACTGGGATGCCTTTATGGAGCGGAAGTTCGGCCCCGACGATGATGCGTGAAGTCATTCTGCGGCCCGATGCGGAAGCCGATATCGAGGATGTCGCTGATTATACGATACAACAATGGGGTGCTGAACAAGCAAGAGCCTATGTCCGCGAACTGAGGCGCGCAACAGAGCAACTGGCCACAACTGCGCTCCGTCATTCGATCCACAACACTATTTATCCCGGCCTGAGGCGTAAACGTAGCGGGATGCACCATATCTACTATCTGGTTACCGACGTCCGCGTCGAAGTGCTGAATATCATACACGTTAGCCGCGATCCGGGGCTGCATTTAAAGACGGAGAATTGGCAGCAGGAGGAAGGCGAATGATGGATGCTACGGAGAACTCGAATGCGGGATCTCATGTAAATCGAATTCCCGACGTTTCGATAGATGATGTGGGATTTATCCATACAATCTATGGCACTTATCATCCGGTAACCGGGGAAGGCCTGCCTATCGACGCCCCCAACGAGCTGATGCGCGAAATTCTTATCGCACTCGTGCGCGATGGCGAGGAGAGCGGCTTCGCTGAAGATTTTGAATTGGATACATTCCTTGCTGAAATGAGGTCAAAAGGACCCACGACCATCTAGAAAAAATGAACTGCCACCGTATTCGGTAGCTTTTCACACAACGGAAATTGCGGAACTGCAACGTCCAAAGACTGTAAAAGAGGCGGAGAGAAGGAGAGAGGGGGCGGGACGCACTAGCCCTCTTGCCCTTTTGTCTCTTTTACATATGCTTTCACCGTTGCTGGTTTAGCACTGAGTTTGGGGGACATTAAATATGTCGCCGGAATGACGGCTGTTGGAGCTTTTGCAACTGTCACCGGAAATTGTCGAAACTCTAATTTCTGCCAAGGCGACGCCTAAGTTCTGAAAGAAAAAGCGGCCATTCGGACGAAATGCGAAAATTGGCCTGCCCAACTTTGATTTTGCGCCCGTCAATATCGGTAACCACCAGAAATTCATTATTAGATACACTAGAGACGTTCACGTCTCGGACGCTCGTCAAGCTAATCCTGACAAGCGATGATCCGCCATATCTGATCGGCCCAGTGATCGACTGACTATCTACCGTGACGAATATTTTAGCACCAAACGATTTAAGCAGGGCCACTGTAGCCAGGGCAATAAAGGTAAGGCAAGTTCCGATCAGAACTGAATAAAGTATATCTGCGCCAAAAGTATCTAGCTCAATCAAGCCATTGATAATAACTCCGCGCCTATCAAGCATCTTACCAAAAAAAACTAAAGCACCCGCTCCAAAAAATGCAATACCTAACAACATCTTCTTTGGACTAGGCGTCACGTCGTAATTGATGGACTCATTAGAAGCGGCATATTGTTGGCTTCGATCCGGAATGAACTGAAAACCAGGACTTTTTTACCGAAACTAACCATCAATCAATAAACCCTAGCCTTCGGCTTAATATACTCCACCTCATCGGTCAGCGTGTATTCGTGCACCGGACGGCTATCCAGACGCACTGCGCCGCCTTTGCCGCCCCAGCCTTCGAACCACGACACGGTGTGCTTCATCCAGTTTTCGTCGTCGCGGTTGGGGAAATCTTCGTGGGCATGGGCGCCGCGGCTTTCTTTGCGCGCATTGGCGCTTTCGATGGTGCAGACCGCTTGGCTCATCAGATTGTCGAGTTCTAGCGTCTCGATCAAATCGGTGTTCCAGATCAGACTTCGGTCCGAAATCGTGATGTCTTGCATCCGCGCGTTGACCTTTTGCATGATTGCGCAGCCTTCGGTCAGCAAGGCAGTGTCGCGGAACACAGCGGCGTGTTTTTGCATCGTTTGCTGCATTTCCAAACGCACCTTTGCGGTCGGCGAAGCACCCTTGGCATTGCGGAAATGGTCGAGCCGCGCGAGCGCCAGATTGGCGGAGTCTGCGGGCAATGGCCGGTGCGGCGCATTGGGTTTCAGCGTTTCTTTCAAATGCAGACCCGTGGCCCGGCCAAAGACCACCAGATCGATCAGCGAGTTGGAACCCAGACGGTTGGCACCATGCACCGAAACGCAGGCTGCTTCGCCCACTGAATAGAGGCCGGGCACAATCACTTCGGGATCATCGCCGACTTTGGTGACAACCTGTCCGTGATAATTGCACGGAATGCCGCCCATGTTGTAATGCACTGTCGGGCACACTGGCAAAGGTTGCCGCGTCAGGTCAACGCCTGCAAAAATCTTGCCGCTCTCGGTAATCCCCGGCAGGCGTTCGGCCAGCACTTTGGGATCGATATGGTCGAGATGGAGATAGATATGGTCCTTGCCCGGGCCAACGCCGCGGCCTT
>JANMFT010000261.1:0-1672 GCA_031374255.1 Limoniibacter sp.
TCAACCGAAACCTCCACGATAATCGTAATCGGGCGGCCAACTTTTGCGGGATCAACCACGGCGACATTTGCGCGGATGATGCCCGCCTTTTCCATCGCCGCGATGCGCCGGTTTACGGCGGAAGCAGAGAGGTTTACCGCCTCGCTGATTTCGCGTTGCGACCACCGGTTGCTGATTTGGAGCAGATTTAGGATTTTGTGGTCGAATTCATCGAGTTGCATGTTTGAGCCTGTGAACGCTGGCGAAATGCAACATTATCCCGTTTTTGGGTTCAACAAAGCGCAATTTTTCTGAGTGCGCTAGGCTATTGTTGCGCCAGGCAAATTTGGTGATAACCGCATGTTTATTTCAAGCGATACACAATCTTACACAAAACCACGTCCGCACTTGCTGGAGGCATTGGGTGCTAATGGTCGCGGCCGCGCAATGCATTTTCTGAGCGCCTGCCCGATGAATGCGCCCACGCCACTTTATAACATGCAAAATTTGGCTGCATCTTTAGGGGTTGGCTCGCTCGCATTGAAGGACGAAGGCCAACGCCTGGGCCTTAAAAGCTTCAAGGCGCTTGGCGGTGCCTATGCTGTGATGTCGCTAGTTTTGGCCGAAGCTGAAAAACGGCTTGGCGTTGCGCTTCAACCTGCCGACCTGATGTCTGAGCGCGTGAAAGCCATTGCTGCAACACTCATCGTTACATGCGCAACTGATGGAAATCACGGACGCTCGGTGGCGGCGGGCGCACGCATCGCGGGCTGCGCCTGTGTGATTTATATTCATGGCGGCGTGAGTGAAGAACGCGCGGCGGCAATTGCAAAATTCGGCGCGGAAATCCGGCGCACTACAGGCAGCTATGATGATTCTGTCCGCGAGGCAGCTGAAGCTGCAAAACGCGAAGGCTGGATTGTGGTCTCTGACACATCTTGGGACGGTTATGAAGATATTCCCCTCACAGTGATGCAGGGCTACACAGTAATGGCTGGTGAGGCGTTTGAGGCTTTGCCTCATCCTCCCACCCATATTTTTTTGCAAGCCGGTGTTGGCGGCATGGCGGCTGCGGTCGCCGCACATGCGCAAGCGGTTTATGGCACAGCCTGCCCCAAAATCATCATCGTGGAACCGGCCCGCGCGGCCTGCCTTTTTGCCAGTGCAAAGGCTGGCACACGCGTTGAAATCCCGCATGGCGAGGCGACCATCATGGGCATGCTTGAATGCTATGCACCGTCTGAGATTGCATGGGAAATTTTGTCGCCAATTGCGAGCGGCTTTGTCACGCTGGAAGAAGATGAAGCGATTGCCGCCATGAAACTTCTGGCATTTCCAATAGGCAATGACCCTGCGATTGTATCCGGCGAAAGCGGTGGCACAGGCCTCGCCGGGTTGATTGCATGTTTGAAAAATAACGCGGCGGTGAAAGTGCTCGGACTCAACGCCTCCTCCCGTGTCTTGGTTTTCAACAGTGAAGGCGCAACCGACGAAACACTCTATTACAAACTGGTTGGCAAGAGGCCCGCTGAAATTACCGCACAAAATGGAACATCACTATGACACTTGACCCCGTTGAACTCCTGCAACAACTCGTGGCCATCAACTCGGTTAACCCTGATCTGGTTGCAGGTGGCGCAGGCGAAACTGCCGTTGCTGATTTTTGTGCCGCGTGGTTTTCGGCGCACGGATT
>JANMFT010000292.1:0-1557 GCA_031374255.1 Limoniibacter sp.
GATCTTTCACTACGCCGCTTTCGAAACGCTTTACCTTGGCCACTTCCATCGCCTGCACATAACCGCCCGCTGGAACCGGCGCATTCGGCGCATTGATTTTCGTTAGTTTCATTATGCTTTCCCAACTCTTCTTACCATCACAACCGCCAAAGCAAATGCAACGACGGCCAGTGCGGCATAGATGCTATAGCCGATTGAAAAGCCCGCTATGCCGGAGATGCTTCCATAAATTATTGGCGTGACAATGCGAAACGGTGCGCCGATCAAAGATAATGTGCTGATGGCCGCTGATGCGCTGGCAGGGCTAAGTTTTGGGGCCAGCGCAAAGCCTGCGGGCACGATGCATGCTGTGCCAAGGCCGACAAAACCAAAGCCAACGATTGAGTGCGTAAAGCCGGTTGTGAGCACAACATTGGCGAGGCCAAAAAGCGCGATGCCAAGGGAGATGACCAGCAGTTTTTCGTCGCCGACTTTTGCCCGCAAAGTGTCTCCGCCAAATCGGGTTATTGCTTGAACGACGGCGTAAACCGTTGCGCCAGTTCCGGCATAGGCCGCTAGGGCAGGGGCTTCTGCCGCTAATGTTTTGGCGGAGAACATGATTGCGGAAAGCTCAACCGCGATTGAAATGCCAACAATCGTGCTCAGCAAAATGAATGTGGTTGAAGGCTTGAACCATGATTGACCGAACGTTGCTTCGGTCGGCCCGCGGTCGGGCGTCGCTTGGACAACAGCGAGCATCGCTGCACCATATGCGATAAAGCCGGCAATGGCTGTGATGGTGACGCCGAAGGTCACCGATAAATAGCTGCCTAAAATGGCGCCACCCGCCAAGCCGACCGACGACATAGCATGAAAGCCGGAGAGTATCGGAAAGCCGGTTTCGCGCTCGACGGCAACGCCTTCAGAGTTCATCACCAGATCGACACTGGCAGACAAAAAGCTGAAAACGAACAAGGCGGCAAACAGCATGAAAGCTGAACTGGCGTGCAGCAAAATGGCTAGGCAAAGCGCAGTTAGTGCCAGCAAGATGAGCAGGCGGCGCTTTAGGCTGAGCGATACCAGTACGCGGCCTGCAAGGGCAAAACCAACAATGCTGGCAATGCCAAAGCCAACGAAAGCAGCGCCTAACGCTTCAGGCGACAGGCCAGCGTTTCGTGAAACTTCAGGGACCGATCCGCTCCATAGACCAAGTCCAAGGCCAAAGCACAGGAAGGTGATTGTGACGGCGGCGCGGGGGGTCATGCCGGTTTGCCAATATTAAGAAAGGCCCCCTCTGTCAGCTTCGCTGACATCTCCCCCTGAAAGGGAGAGATTGGTGACCGTACATCTATCGTTTGATGCCGTTGTCTGAATTCAACAGAATAAAGCGCCCATCTCTCCCTTTCAGGGGGAGATGTCGCCGCCTTCGGCGACAGAGGGGGAACCTTCACAACCCAACCCATCAAAAATCGGTCGGCGCGCCGCCTTCTGATTTGCGGCGTGCGACAAAATCATCGAGCTCTGAGCGGATGGCATCATCCATGGGCGCTGGTTCAAACTCCGCCAAAATGCGCTGGC
>JANMFT010000298.1:0-11824 GCA_031374255.1 Limoniibacter sp.
CAAACCGATGCCAGGAATTGCAAACGGCAAATAGGTGTCAGGGTTTACGGTGGACGGCAAATACGGCTTGATCCAGCCATCAACCCACCCAATCATCGAGCGAACGAAATAAATCGTCAGAGCAAGCGGCGCGACAAGAACCAGACCAGTTAGAAAATACGTCCTCAAACGGCCCACAATATACCCCAAAGCAACGATGAATATTGCGGTCTATAGCGGGTTCAACTGCCCAACTTCAAGCGCTCACTCAACGGTTACCGATTTCGCCAGATTGCGCGGCTGATCAACGTCTGTGCCGATGTGCAAAGCCGTATGGTAAGCCAGCAATTGGATAGGCACAGAGTAAGCCATCGGCGTAATGGTCGACGGCATCTCCGGCATGATGATGGTCTTATAAGGGGTAATGCCTGCTTCCTGATGGCCATGCTCATCTGTAATAAGAATGATCTTTCCGCCCCGCGCCGCAACCTCTTGCATGTTAGAGACGGTCTTTTCAAAAATACGGTCAAATGGCGCAATCACGATGACGGGCATATTCTCATCAATCAACGCTATCGGGCCGTGTTTCAGCTCGCCCGCTGCATAACCTTCAGCATGGATGTAGCTGATTTCTTTGAGTTTTAACGCGCCTTCCATCGCCAAAGGATAACTGGTGCCACGCCCCAAATAGAGCACGTCTTTCGCTTTTGATAACTGCTTGGCCAGCTTTTCAATTTGCGTTTCCAGCCGCAAGGCTGCTGCCACCATACGCGGCGCTTCACCCAAAGCCGCCACCAATTTCTGCTCGTCTTCAGCAGATAGCACACCGCGCGCTTTACCTGCTGCAATTGCGAGGCAACATAGGGTCGAAAGCTGGCAGGTGAACGCCTTGGTCGAAGCAACACCAATTTCCGGCCCGGCAAGCAACGGAAACACGACATCTGCTTCACGCGCAATCGTCGATGTCGAAACGTTGACAACCGCGCCAATATGTTGGCCGTTGGCTTTGCAATAACGAAGGCTCGCCAGCGTATCTGCAGTTTCACCTGACTGCGACACAAACAGTGCAAGCCCGCCCTTTTCCATCGGCATTTCGCGGTAGCGGAATTCCGACGCCACATCTATATCCACCGGTAATCGCGCATAACGCTCAAACCAATATTTGGCCGTGAGGCCGGCATAATAGGCTGTTCCGCACGCGGTAATCACCACACGCTTTAAATCACGCCAATCAAACGGCAATTCCTGCGCACGAACTGTTCCAGTTGAAAAATCCAAATAGCGCGACAGAGTATGGCCGATAACTTCCGGCTGCTCATGAATTTCCTTGGCCATAAAGTGCCTGTAATTGGCCTTATCCACCAACATACTTGAGGCCTGAGTAATCTGTTTGCCGCGATTTACGGCCTTGCCAGCTTCATCAAACACGTCGGCCCCTGCGCGCGTTAAAATCGCGTAATCACCCTCTTCCAAATAAGTCACTTGGTTGGTGAATGGCGCGAGCGCAATGGCGTCAGAGCCAAGAAACATCTCACCTTGCCCCCAGCCAAGCGCCAGTGGGGAACCCTTACGCGCCGCGATCAGCAGATCATCTTGCCCGGTAAACAAAAACGCCAAGGCAAATGCGCCGGTGACGCGTTTTAAGGTTTCTTCAACAGCTGCGCGCGGACTTAAGCCATCATCCATAAGTTTGGTGACAAGCTGCGCCACGACTTCAGTATCCGTCGCGCTTTCGTGCTTATATCCCGCCGCTTCCAATTCTTCGCGTAGGCTGCGGAAGTTTTCGATAATCCCGTTATGTACCACGGCCACGCGTTTTGTGGCATGCGGATGGGCGTTTATCTCATTTGGCGCGCCATGTGTTGCCCAGCGTGTATGGCCAATGCCTATATGCCCCGGCAGCGGGTGGGCGCTCAGTTCCTTTTCAAGGTGAACAAGTTTGCCCGGTGCACGGCGGCGGTCAATATGCCCATGAGACAAGGTCGCGACGCCTGCAGAATCATAGCCGCGATATTCAAGGCGTTTGAGTGACTCCACCAAATTCGACGCCACATCTGCTTTGCCCAAAATGCCGATAATACCGCACATGAATTATAGTCCCCACACGAATGACGGTGCCCGATAGCTTGAGGCTGCCGCGTATGCCATAGTTCACACTCTCACATATCATTGCGCAATTTGACAGCCGATTTAAAAAACCGCCGGAATTATGGTTTTTTTGCCGCTTTAAGTGAGGCCAGCAACACCCGTTTGGCTTTTGCATCGCCCATCGCCGGTGATTGGCGTGCGCGCGCGAAAGCTATGGCGTCATCCGGCACATTTTTGGTGATCACGCTTCCAGCGGCAATAATTGCGCCTGCGCCAATTGAAACGGGCGCAACCAGAGACGAGTTAGAGCCGATAAACGCCCCCTCGCCGATTACAGTTTTGAACTTATTAAACCCGTCATAATTGCAGGTGATGGTGCCCGCGCCAATATTGGCTTTTGCGCCAACTTCCGCATCGCCAATATAGGTGAGATGGTTGATCTTGGCGCCCTTGCCGATCTTGGCCTTTTTCACTTCACAAAAATTGCCAACTTTTGAGCCTTCACCCAGTTCCGCACCGGGCCGCAGCCGCGCGAACGGGCCAATTTCAGCGTTTGCGCCAATATGTGCGCCTTCAATATGGCTGTATGCACGGATGGTTGCGCCTTTTGAGACATACACACCCGGGCCGAACACAATATTTGGCTCGAGCGTGATTTCGGATTCCATTTCGGTATCATGCGACAAAAATACCGTTTCCGGTGCCTGCATCGAAACCCCGCCAAGCATCAGTTCCTTGCGGCGGCGTTGCTGCCAAAGCTGCTCGCACGCGGCCAGTTCAACGCGGGTGTTGACGCCGAGCACAAGCGTTTCATCAACTTCCAATGAAATAACTTTAAGACCACGCGATGAGGCAATCTCGACAATATCGGTCAGATAATATTCCCCCTTAATATTGTCGTTATTAATCGGCGCAATAAGCGACAAAGCCAAATCTCCGTCGATCGCCAAAAGGCCACCGTTACAAAATTTGATTTTCCGTTCATCGGCGCTGGCATCGCGTTCTTCACGAATGGCAACCAGTTGACCGTCTTTTTCGATAAGGCGGCCATATCCGGTCGGCGTTTCAGTGCGAAAACCCATAACAACAACGGCGGCGCCCCCTGCAAGTTTGGCGCGTGCCAGACCTAACGCATCCTCAGTAATCAATGGGGTGTCGCCGAAAAGCACCATAATATCGTCATATCCACGCGTAATTGCCCCTATTGCAGCCAGCACTGCATTAGCTGTGCCGAGTCGCTCAATTTGTTCAAAGGTTTCGACATGGCCTGCCACGCGCAAGGCTTCAGTTTTGACCGCACCGGCATCACGACCAACCACCAGCGCAATATCACCGCTACCGGCTGCCTGCGCCGCTTTGGCGACATGACCAACAAGCGAAAGCCCAGCCACTTCGTGCAGAACCTTCGAACGGGAGGATTTCATTCGCGTACCTTCACCGGCAGCAAGAATGATAGAGAGGCAAGTTCTTTGCGGAGAATTACGAGTTGGCATTAGACATTTCCACACTTCGATTTCGAAGCATGTACCTAGCGCTTCAAAGTTGATGTTTTGTTAGCCAAGTTTGCCTAGTGCCGGAAAAACTTCCAGCAACCAGAATGACGCGCTTTGAATGCCGCCGCTGATGAAAAATACACCGGCAAGTATCAACAAAATACCAATGATTTTTTCAACGTTGCCAAGCTGGCTGCGAAACCTAGCCATAAAACGCATAAAGGCTCCGGAAAAAAACGCCGCCAGAACAAATGGTATGCCAAGGCCAAGCGAATAAACCGCTAAAAGCAATGCGCCTTGCCCAATTGTTTCTTTCCCGCCAGCTATTGTGAGGATCGGCCCAAGAACCGGCCCGATACAAGGCGTCCATCCAAAAGCGAATGCCAAGCCCATCACATAAGCCGCCAGCGGGCCTCTCGCACTGGATTGAAACCGTGCTTCCCGCGAAAATAGGCTGATTTTGAACACACCCAGAAAGTTCAACCCCATGGCAATAATCAGCAGGCCGGCAACAACTGCTATTTCATTCTGCCACGTCCTCAAAAACTGACCCACACTGGAAGCTCCTGCCCCCAACGCCACAAACACGGTGCCGAAACCCAGCACAAAGAGTATGGAAGCCTTAAGAAGTTTTGCGCGGGATGCGACGCCCGCGTCATCCTGCCGGAAATCATCCACAGTCACGCCAGCCATGTAGCAAAGATATGCCGGCACCAGTGGCAGAACGCACGGCGAAAGAAATGAAAGCGCACCTGCGCCAAAGGCTGTTAAAAAATCTACGTTCATAATTCAGCCTGCAAATCAGAGTTGTTGCACAGCCTTATGCCATGAAACTGTAATCGGTCTATTCACGTCTGTTCACAGGTTCAGCCATGCGACATTGCGGCCTGTATCATAACCGTGATTTCGCTAACGATTTCGGCAATTTGCGGGTTGACCGCCGCCAACGCCGCCATTATGTGTCGCCTCACCCAAGACTTGCGCCTGCGCATCATGGGAGCGTGTAGCTCAGCCGGTAGAGCAAATGACTTTTAATCATTAGGTCCTGGGTTCGAACCCCAGCGCGCTCACCACTTTCCATTAAAAGCAACAACAGTTCACAGTTTCGTGATCACACTTCCCTTGCGCAAAGTTTGAGCCATACTTCGAGTCTCATTCATTTAGTAAACTCGGAGGCGGGCATGGAAAAATTGTTTTCTCGATTGGCGGTCGTGTTAGTTGCAGCGTTCATGTCTTTTGCAGCCCATGCCGGCTCGCCGGATACGCCTGCTCAAAGTGCTATTGACGGCCAAATCCGAGCGTTTCTTGCCGATAAGGACGCCGAGGCATACGACTTTGCTGCACCAAATGTGCGCACTTACTTCCCCACCGTGGAAAGTTTTATGGGCATGGTCAAAGGTGGCTACCCTCAAGTACACCGCCCGCAAGACTGGGATTTTGGGCGCACGCAAGAGACGGGCGCTGGCGTGGTTGCTCAAGAGGTTCTGATCACTGACATGACTGGTAAAAACTGGGCCGCGCTTTACACCGTTGAAAAACAACCGGACGGCAATTGGAAAATTACCGGAGTTAGTTTGAAAAAAACAGATGCACTGACGATGTGAAGTGAATTAGTTGGCAATCGTCAGTCGAATTTTTCAGACTTCTTTTTTAACACGAGCCCCGATCTTCGTCATCCTCGGGCTCTTTTTTGTCCCGAGGACCCATGCTTGTTTTCTTTGGTAACTCGAACACGGCCGGAAAAAAGTGTGGGTACTCGGTACTTCGCCCGAAGATGACGAAGATCAATGATTTGCAGAAGTGATCAGCCGAGTGCCTGAATATCTCCCTGCCGCCACCGCTCTTCCGTCTCTTCGATAAATGCGGCAAACTTGCCCGGCCCAATCGCTTCGCGCATGCCCGCCATAAGCTGCTGATAATAATGTAGATTATTCCAAGATAGGAGCATCGCACCCAAAGCCTCATTGGCTTTGAACAAATGATGCAAATAGGCGCGGCTATAATCACGCGCGGCGGGACATGTGCTTTCCTCATCCAGCGGGCGATTATCTTCGGCATGCCGTGCGTTCTTCAAATTCACCCGGCCACGGCGCGTAAACGCTTGGCCATGGCGGCCGGAGCGCGTTGGCATCACGCAATCAAACATATCAATTCCGCGTGCTACCGAACGCAGTAAGTCTTCCGGCGTGCCAACACCCATCAGATAACGCGGCTTGTGTGTGGGTAAAAACGGCAGCGTGGCTGAAATAGTTTCCAGCATAATGGCCTGCGGCTCAC
Organism: Limoniibacter sp.; assembly: GCA_031374255.1. Lineage (GTDB taxonomy): Bacteria > Pseudomonadota > Alphaproteobacteria > Rhizobiales > Rhizobiaceae > JALOTE01. The sequence continues at coordinate 5,838 of JANMFT010000298.1, forward strand.
CCACCGCAAGGCCGCCAATAGCATAACCTTTCAAATCCATATCCCGTAAAGCTTTGGCTGAGCGCTCACGTAAATCCGGTTCTGTGCCGCCTTGCACAATGCCGAACATCGCTTTTTCCGGCTGATCGCCAAACGCAACTTTGCAACGCTCTGCCCAGCGCAGCGACAATTCCATCGCCTTTTCGATAGCGGGCCGCTCCGCTGGCAGCGCTACACACTCGTCCAATTGCATTTGAATGTCAGAGCCTAGCAGTCCCTGAATTTCAATCGAGCGCTCAGGCGACATTTCGTGTTTGGAACCATCAACATGGCTGCGAAAAATCACGCCTTTTTCAGACAGGGTGCGCAGCGACGACAATGACATCACTTGAAAGCCACCAGAATCGGTAAGGATCGGCTTTTTCCAGCCGATAAAATGATGAAGGCCACCCAGTCGCGCCACGCGTTCGGCACCGGGCCGCAACATGAGATGATAGGTGTTGCCAAGGATAATATCAGCGCCAAGCTCGTCAATCTGGCTGAGATACATGCCCTTGATGGTGCCAATCGTGCCAACCGGCATAAAGGCGGGTGTGCGGATGTCGCCCCTGCCCGTATGCACCGTGCCAAGCCGCGCCGCGCCGTCGGCGGCATGCAATGTAAAGCCAAAGTCAGGCATTACACCCGCCCCGGAAACAGCAGGCTGGAATCCCCGTAAGAATAAAACCGATAGCCGGTTGTAATCGCATGGGCATAAGCAGCGCGCATCGTGTCGACGCCGGCAAAGGCTGAAACCAGCATAAACAAAGTTGATTTTGGCAAATGAAAATTGGTCATCAAAGCATCCGTGCCACGAAAACGGTAGCCCGGCGTGATGAAAATGTTGGTCGAACCGCTAAACGGCATCACGATTTTCTTGCTGTTGGTGGCGGTTTCCAAGAGGCGCATCGAGGTTGTGCCAACCGCAATAATCCGCCCGCCCCGTGCGCGAACAGCGTTCAAAGCAGTCGCCGTTTCAGCCGTAACAACGCCAATTTCACCATGCATTTTATGGTCTTTGGTGTCTTCGACTTTAACTGGCAGAAACGTGCCTGCACCTACATGCAGTGTCACGAAATGCCGCTCAACGCCTCCCGCATCAAGTTTAGCCAGCAACTCATCGGTAAAATGCAGGCCCGCTGTCGGTGCAGCCACTGCGCCGTCTTCGCGCGCATAGACCGTTTGATAATCGATGGCGTCTTTCGCGTCCTGCTCGCGCTTACCCGCAATATATGGCGGCAACGGCATCGCGCCCCGCGCCTTGATCATCTCGTCAAGTTCGGCACCTCCAAGATCAAACGTCAGCTCAACATCGCCACCTTCGTTCTTTTCACCCGCAGTGGCTTCCAAACCTTCGCCAAAATTCAACCTGTCACCGGCTTTCACACGGCGGCCGGGCTTAAGGAAAGCCAGCCAAGCATTTGAACTTGTTCGCATATGCAGCGTGGCGCTGATCTCAACATCCCAGCCATCGCGGTTGCGTTTGCCAGTCAATTGCCCGGGAATAACCCGCGTATCATTGAAAACCAGCGTGTCGCCGGGCCGGACATAGGCCAGCAAATCAGCAACCAGACTGTCTTCGAGACCGGCTTGCTTGACCACCAACATACGCGAAGCACCGCGTGGTTCCGCCGGGCGCAACGCAATGTTTGCCTCCGGCAGTTCAAAGTCAAACAGGCTGACTTTCATTTAACAATCAACCCGCAAAACTGTTTTGGCATCAAACGTCAGCCATAACTTTCATCGACTCGATATGGTCCGGCTCGCGTGGTGGTTCACCGCGTTTGAGGCCGTCAACGTTTTCCATTCCTTCAACAACCTGCCCCCAAACAGTATATTGGCGGTTCAAGAAACCAGAATCGGCAAAGCAGATAAAGAACTGTGAGTTGGCAGAATTCGGGTCTTGGCTACGCGCCATCGAGCACGCGCCGCGGCCGTGGTTCACGTTTGAAAATTCAGCCTTGAGGTTTGGCTTAGCAGAACCGCCTGTGCCAGCGCGGCTGATGTTAAAGCTGGCGTCAGTTTTATTGCCGTTTTTAACGTCGCCGGTCTGCGCCATGAAGCCTTCAATCACGCGGTGAAACACCACGCCATCATATGCGCCTTCGCGGGCCAGTTCTTTAATGCGCGCCACATGGCCGGGGGCCAGATCAGGCATCAGTTCAATCACAACTTTGCCCTTGGAGGTTTCCATCACGAGCATGTTTTCGGGGTCTTTTATGTCAGCCATAATGGCATCCTTTCTAAGTTATATTATTTGGTGCCAAGTTTTACGCTGATCATCTTGTCCGGGTTTGCAACCGAACCATTGGCTGCGTCATCACCCTTGGTGATGTTGTCAACGCGGTCCATACCGTCAATGACGTTGCCGATAATCGTATACTGGCCGTCGAGGCTTGGGGCCGACGCAAACATAATAAAGAATTGCGAATTGGCTGAATCCGGGCTGGATGACCGTGCCATGCCAACTACGCCGCGCTCAAACTTGGCTTTATCGGTGAATTCAGCTGCAATATCCGGCAGGTCTGAACCGCCCATACCGGCAGAGGCCAGATCGCCGCCTTTTTCAAGATTGCCGAATTTCACGTCGCCAGTTTGCGCCATAAAACCGTTGATTACGCGGTGAAACACCACGCCGTTATAAGCGCCGGATGTCACAAGGGACTTGATCTGTTCAACATGTTTCGGCGCCAGATCAGAGCGAAGCTCAATTGTCACCGGCCCGTCTTTCAGTTCAATAATCATGGTATCAGCTGCCAGAGCTGGCGCTGAGATCAGGCAAAGCGCGGCGGTGGCGGCAAGCAGAAAACGTCTGGTAATCATGGGAGTTCCTGTCTGAATTTAAGAGAATTTGGATTTTAGTGCGGCGGCAACAGCTTCCGGCACAAAGCCTGAAACATCGCCGCCCATTGAGGCAATTTGCCGGACTAATGTGGCAGTTATATAGCGGGCGTCTGGCTTGGCTGGAATGAAAACGGTTTGAATATCAGGTGCCATAGCCGCATTCATACCGGCCATTTGCATTTCGTAATCCAGATCCGTGCCATCACGCAGCCCGCGCACAATGATGGATGCCCCTGCCTTTTTTGCGGCATCGACAATTAAGCCGTCAAATGAAATCACGGACAAGCGCTTATCCGCATCCGGCATGGCTGCGCGGACAAGCATGGCCCGCTGTTCGAACGAGAACAGCGGCACTTTACCGGGATGTACGCCAATAGCCGCAACCACATGATCGGCCATGCCCAAGGCGGCGTTCAGCACATCCACATGGCCATTGGTCATGGGGTCAAACGATCCGGAATAAATGGCAATGCGAGCACTCATGACGGCTCTTTAAACATCCATTTCAAAACCGGCAATCAGCTTTCGCTCACTTCGCCTTCGATAACATCATCATCGCCATCGCCGTCTTGCTCGGAAATCCAATCGACAGACACCACCTTATCGCCATCAGATGTTCGGAAAATGGTGACGCCTTTGGTGGCGCGGCCTGCAATGCGAATCCCATCCACCGGCACACGGATCAACTGGCCGCCGCTGGTAACCAGCATCAATTGGTCGCTTGGCAGCACAGGGAAGGCTGCAATTTGCAAACCTATCTCATCAACCTTGGATGTATCCGTGGCGCGGATGCCTTTGCCGCCACGGCCTGTCACGCGGAATTCATAGCTTGAAGACCGCTTGCCATAACCGTTTTCAGAGATGTTCAAAATGAACTGCTCGCGCGCTTTCATGGCTTCAAACTGTTCATCATTGAGGTTCGCATCACCGGCAACCTCTTCGCCAACCAATGCCACGTCTTCAATATCGGCACCCTCTGCACGGCGTTCGGCGATTGAGCGTTTGAGATAGGCCGCGCGTTCTTCAGCGCTGGCATTGCTGCCATTCAAGATCGCCATCGAAATAACCGTATCCGTTGGCGCGAGCGTGATGCCGCGAATGCCGATGGAATTGCGACCCGCAAATACGCGCACGCTGGCGACCGGAAAGCGAATGCACTGGCCCAAAGCTGTCGTCATCAACACATCATCATAGCCCGTGCAGGTGTCGACTGACAGGATCGCATCGCCCTCTTCATCCAGCTTCATCGCAATTTTGCCATTACGGTTGACCTGCGTGAAGTCCGACAATTTATTGCGGCGCACGGTTCCGCGCGTTGTTGAGAACATCACGTCCAATTCGGCCCAGCTATCCTCATCTTCCGGCAGCGGCATAATCGTGGTGATGCGTTCACCCTTATCGAGCGGCAGAATATTCACGAGCGCTTTGCCTTTGGATTGCGGCGTGGCGAGCGGCAAACGCCAGACTTTTTCTTTGTAGACAATACCGTTCGACGAGAAAAACAGGATCGGCGTGTGGGTGTTGGCCACAAACAGACGCGACACGAAATCTTCGTCTTTTGTCGCCATGCCCGAGCGGCCCTTGCCGCCGCGGCGCTGTGCACGGTAAATCGACAGCGGCACACGCTTAATGTAACCGCCATGGCTGACCGTCACCACCATATCTTCACGGGCGATGAGGTCTTCATCTTCCATGTCGGCATCGCCTGCACCAAACTCGGTGCGGCGCGGCGTGCCAAACTCATCGCGCACTGCTGAGAGTTCGTCTTTGATCATTGTCAAAATACGGGTGCGTGAACGTAAAATGTCGAGGTAATCGCGGATTTCGACAGCGATTTTTTCGAGTTCTTCTTCGATCTCGTCGCGGCCAAGCGCTGTCAAACGTGCAAGGCGCAATTCTAAAATCGCACGTGCCTGTTCTTCCGACAGATTATATGTGCCATCTTCATTGAGGCCATGGCGCGGGTCGTCAATCAATTGCACCAGCGGCGCAACGTCTTTTGCTGGCCAGCGACGTTCCATCAATTGCTCACGCGCGGTCGCAGGGTTTGGCGCATTGCGGATCAGCGCAATAACCTCGTCAATATTTGCAACCGCAATCGCCAGACCAACCAACACATGGGCGCGGTCGCGGGATTTGTTGAGCAAATGCTTGGTACGCCGCCCTACAACCTCTTCGCGGAAAGCAAGAAACGCTTTCAAAATATCGGTCAAATTCATCAGTTCGGGCTTGCCGCCTGTCAGCGCAACCATGTTGCAACCGAATGATGTTTGCAGCGCGGTAAACCGGTAAAGCTGGTTGAGCACCACGTCGGCAACCGCATCACGTTTGAGTTCAATCACCACGCGGTAACCTTGGCGGTCAGATTCATCGCGGAGGTCAGAAATGCCCTCAACGCGTTTTTCTTTCACCAGTTCAGCGATTTTCTCAACCAAAGCGGCCTTGTTCACCTGATAGGGAACTTCGGTGATAATGATAGCTTCTCGGTCGCCGCGCAGGGTTTCAATGGTTGCCCGCCCGCGCGTGATCACGGAACCACGGCCCGTCTCATAGGCCGACCTGATACCAGACCGGCCGAGAATAATACCACCGGTCGGATAATCCGGCCCCGGAATAAACTCCATCAATTCATTCAGCGAAATCTCAGGGTTATCGATCATGGCGATACAGCCGTTGATCACTTCGCCCAAATTATGCGGCGGAATATTGGTCGCCATACCAACGGCAATGCCGCCTGAGCCATTGACTAACAAATTCGGGAACTTGGCAGGCAGAACCACCGGCTCTTGAAACGCGCCATCATAATTATCGCGGAAATCAACGGTGTCTTTATCCAAATCGTCGAGCATTGAATGCGCAGGCTTGGCCAGACGGCACTCGGTGTAGCGCTCAGCCGCCGGCGCATCGCCATCAATCGAACCAAAATTGCCTTGCCCGTCGATAAGCGGCAAACGCAAAGACCAATCCTGCGCCATACGCACCAACGCATCATAAATCGCAAGGTTCCCATGCGGGTGGTATTTACCCATCACATCGCCGGTGACACGGGCGCATTTGACGTGCTTTTTGTTCCAATCAATACCGAGTTCGCTCATGCCGTAAAGAATGCGGCGGTGAACCGGCTT
>JANMFT010000351.1:0-1848 GCA_031374255.1 Limoniibacter sp.
ACAGCGATCCGTTCATTGCAGGCCACCCTGAATGATCTCGGTAATGTCGATTATATCGTCTGCAGCAGCGGCTTCACCGCCACGTAAATCCGCTAAACGCTTGAGCACATGGATACCAATTGAGATCAAATTAGCACGAATCTCATCCGGCAACTCATTGTCGCTAAGGCTCAAATCCTCGATTAAAAACGACCACACCCGGTTGGTGGTGTAAATCGCTTCGGCGCCTCTATGCGTGCGAAAACCAATGTCACGCGCTTGCCGCAGCAGCGTCAATGAACGTTCGAGCGCCTCTTTTTCGCGGCTTCGTGTTGAAGCAGCACCCGCTTCCATAATATCCTGATAAGCCGATTGATACATACTAATTACTCCTCAAACGCGTTACAAAAAGTTGACCAGTGAAAGCCGCTGCAACCGCGCGGTCATGGCGTAACTGGCTTCAATTCCAGTCAGCAGCGTGTTGATGCGCTGCGCGACATCAAACGGATCGGTAGCCTCAAGATCATTCAAACTGCGCGAAAACACGGTTTCCATTTCGCCCAAACGGGTCGTGGCATTGCTGACGCGCTCTTCCGCCAAACCGAGATTGGCCTGCGCCGCTGTCAACCCGCTACGGGCAACACCAGTGGAATTAAGCGCACCTTCAATGAGGCCTTGATAAGCAACGTCGCTCACCGGTTTGTCTTTAAAATAGCTGAGCGCGACATAGCCTTTGGCGAGGTCTTGAATGCCATTTTGGTGCGTTGTCGAATTGGCCTCAGCAATCGTACCCGGCGCAATTTCTGTGTGCATCAGGTCAGCGCTGGCATTGCTCCACAGCGTTCCCCAATTGGCGCTATCGAACAAAGTACTGAACGGGCCATCAAAGAAAGTCTTCAAATCCGCCGCACTCAAATTTGCCGCGAGCGGATCATTAGGGGCAAAACCGAACTGCGTTTGAAGCGCGGCATCAATCGCTGCCCGCGCAGGCGCACCCTCTGAACCAGCAAAATCCTTCATCGGCGGCGCATCTAAACTCTGCCCGCCAAATACCGGAAAGCCGCCAACTTGCGTGTTTAGATTGCGTGTCAAATCCGCGAGGCCGTTGATCGCCGCTTGACCCATTAACAACCTTGCATTGGGGGCATCACGGGCTGGAATCGCATCGCTCACGAAGTTTCCAGCTGCTGTGGCAATCGACGCCAAAGCGGATTGCGCAGCGCCTAGCCTTGCAGACGTAACCCCATTTTGTCGCTGAAAACTTTCAATTTCAGCAATAGAGCTTTTGAGTGAAATATTACGCCGTATCTCCGATCCAGCTTCCAATCCGACATCAGCTTTGCGGCCTGTTGAAAGTTCTTTCTGGCGCAGAGCCAGTTCCGCTTGAAGGCGCGCGAGGCCCTCCATCGGGCCGGCATTTACGAGCCGTTTTGGCAAAAGCTGCATGATTACCGCACCGCGCTCAGCAGCGATTCGTACATCGCATCGACCACAGATATGATTTTGGCAGACGCGCTGTAGCTGCGCTCAAGCTCCAGCAGCCGCGCCATTTCGGCATCTAAACTAACGCCTGTTTCAGCAGCCAGACTTGTGGTCGAACGCTGCAGAACGATGAAAGAAAACTCAGCCCTATCGGTAACATTGCGCCGCGTTTCTTCTATGACGCCAAATGCCCGAGCAGAAAAATCAGCCACGCTGCGGGAGTTGCCAAGCCCTTCATTCGGGTCAACCGCAACCGGTTGATCTGTAGCTTGAGCCAAGAGATTCAATCTGGCGGTAAAGCCACTTAAATTGCTGGAATTGCTACGATAATCAGCATCGCCCGGCGCACCAATGCCACCATCACGAAGCAGATTAACATTGCCGCCT
>JANMFT010000391.1:0-4843 GCA_031374255.1 Limoniibacter sp.
CTTGAAGTTAATCCACGCGCATCACGCACCGTGCCGTTTGTTGCCAAAACTATTGGCTCGCCAATCGCCAAAATTGCCGCCCGCGTGATGGCAGGCGAAACCATCGCTGAAGCTGGCGCGCAATATGGCGGGATCAACAGCGTTAAAAATATGAAGCACATCGCAGTCAAAGAAGCTGTGTTTCCTTTTGCTAAATTTCCGGGCGTTGACGTTTTGCTGGGACCGGAAATGCGTTCCACGGGCGAGGTCATGGGTCTTGACCGTGATTTCGCGATGGCTTTCGGTAAAGCTCAATTGGGCGCAGGTAATGATCTGCCGCGTGATGGCGTCGTTTACGTGTCTGTGCGCGATGAAGATAAGCCGAAAATAGTTGAGGCTTGCCGCAGGCTCGTTGAAAGCGGCTACCGGATTTTAGCATCGGACGGCACGCAAGAATTTCTCGCCAAACATGGGGTCGTTTCCACTCGCATAAACAAAGTAGCGCAAGGCCGCCCGCATGTTGAAGACGCAATCCGTAACCGCCAAATACAATTGGTAATCAACACCACTGAAGGCACAAAAGCTATTTCGGATTCAAAACCTATCCGCCGCGCTGCTTTGATGCAGAAAGTGCCTTATTTCACCACAATCAAAGGCGCCGTGGCAGTTGCTGATGCACTGGTGACTTTGAAAAAAGGCAACCTCGACGTGCACACATTACAAAGCTATTTCGTGAATTAAGTTTCAGCGTTTTTGGCCGAAAGACCCGTTACGCAATCCAAAAGCCGGTGTGAAACTCCCCTGTTTTAAATCAGCAGGCGGCGCATAGGATTCGATAGTAGGCTGAGCAAAGATCGGCCTTTGCTTCAGCGTCTTCATTGAAGCAACCGGAATGTTCGATGGCTCAGCGCGCTCTGGAATAGATGCCGGAATTATTGCCGGTGTTTCAATACCATTCGCTATTTCACTGTCCCAAGCGCTAAAGCCTGACAGCCTTTGGCGTAACGGTTCTTCGAGATGCAAAGCGGCTGGCCTGTGCGGCGCTTTCATGTTTTGCTTGGCACGGAAATCATGGAAATCAGACGGCACTGTCTGTGGTCTGGCCAGGACATAACCCTGCACAAGTTCAACGCCGCACTCGACTGCCAGATCGAGCTGCCAGCCAAATTCAATGCCTTCGAACAAAGTGGTAATGCCACGCTCGGTGAATAGTCTCACCATATCTTTCAGCAAAGCAGCACCGGCATGCCCGGAATCCATCAAATGTGAAATCCATTGCGCGTCAAACTTGACGATATCCGGCGACAGGTTTCTGACGCGGGCCATATCAGATGCATCAGAACCGTAATCATCAATTGCAATCCGGTAACCGCGGGTGCGCAATTGGCTGACGAGCAGCATCAAATGGGTTTCGTTCGTGCGGTGCTCTGTTACTTCGCAAACAACACGTTTGCGATCCATATCGGCGATTGCCAATGTTTCGTCGAGAATATCCAATGCAGTGTCGATACTTGCACGGTCGGTAAACATCGAAGGGTCAAAGTTGAGATAGAGCCCTTCATGATCAGTCAAAATAGCAGGCGCATTCAGCACATGCACAGCGCGCGTTTGCAGCTCCACGCGGTAAGCCTCGGTCGAGGGCACCAATGGAAAGAATTTGGCCGGAGGTATGGCGACACCATCTCTCACAGGGCGACAAAGTGCTTCAAAAGCACCAATTCGGGTCGGGCCGCTGCCCATCTTAAAGATCGGCTGAAATCCTGATTTTAGCAAAAACGGACCCCAGATGGCGGCGTAACTGCCATCATCGTGTCGCCTAATATGCAAATCAGACAGCTTCATTATCAGTCCTGCTCACCCATCAACGTGACTTTAGGGAACTATGAACACCTTCTAACCGCACACCGTGCATCAAAACCTTTAATATTTATCAAATTGTCATTGTGCTATTCTTGGACTTGAACAGCATGGGCTTTGAGGTAGAAGCAGGCAAATTTGTTTACCAAGTCTTGGAACCAGCAAAATGGCTTTTCTCGCAGACGCCCTGTCACGCATCAAACCATCAGCCACAATCGCCATCACCCAAATGGCGCGCGAATTGAAGGCTTCTGGCAAAGACGTGATTTCATTGTCAGTGGGCGAACCTGATTTTGATACCCCGCAAAATGTCAAAGACGCCGCTATCGCCGCCATTCGGCGTGGTGAAACCAAATATACGCCCGTTTCAGGCATCCAGCCACTGCGTGAAGCTATTGCCGCCAAATTCAAACGCGAAAATGGTCTGACTTATAAAGCCAGCCAAACCATCGTCGGCACCGGCGGCAAGCAGGTGTTGTTTAACGCGTTTATGGCAACGCTGAACCCCGGCGACGAAGTGATTATCCCTGCGCCCTATTGGGTGAGCTACCCTGAGATGGTGGCTCTGTGCGGCGGCACATGTGTATTTCCGATGACCACGATTGAAGACAGCTTCAAACTTAAGCCCGAAGCATTGGAAGCCGCCATTACGCCCAAAACGAAATGGTTTATGTTCAACTCGCCGTCCAACCCGTCCGGCGCGGCTTATACTCGAGATGAATTGAAGGCACTGACCGACGTGCTGATGCGCCATCCGCATGTCTGGGTTTTGACCGACGATATGTATGAGCATTTGGTATTCGGTGATTTTGAATTCACCACGCCTGCTCAGGTTGAACCCGGCCTTTACGACCGTACGCTCACTATGAACGGTGTATCTAAAGCCTATGCCATGACCGGTTGGCGTATCGGCTATGCTGCGGGGCCGGAATATTTGATCAAGGCCATGGATATGATCCAAGGCCAGCAAACATCGGGCGCAAGTTCAATTGCTCAATGGGCTGCAGTCGAAGCGCTGAACGGCACACAGGATTATATCGCATTTGCCCGCAAAGCTTTCGAAGAGCGCCGCGATCTGGTTGTGTCAATGCTCAACCAGTGCATCGGCATAAGCTGCCCCAAACCCGAAGGCGCGTTTTACGTTTACCCGTCTTGCGCAGGCCTCATCGGCAAAACCGCACCCTCCGGCAAAGTTATTGCCAATGACGAAGATTTTGTGATGGAGCTGCTAGCCACTGAGGGCGTCGCCACGGTGCACGGTTCATCATTTGGCCTGGGGCCAAACTTTCGCGTGTCTTACGCTACCTCAAACGCCAATCTTGAGGAAGCGTGTAAGCGCATCCAGCGGTTCTGTGCTGCGTGTAAATAAAAAAGCTGGGCACTGTGATTAAATATTGGCCCCGTAAAAAATATGGTGCCCTATGTGCTGACATAAGCTCCAAAAACCGGCTGAGAGGATGACCAGCGGAGTACGAGAAGCACGGTTAGGCTGAAGAATTGGATCACAGAGATTATTGCGTAACTCTTGATTTTTGCGACACGTAGCCAGGTGACCGCTTTGCAGGACAGAGCGGTCGCCGGATTCGAACCAGTGATAGTCTGCTTTGACCCAATCCAGACCTAGTCAACCGTCTTGCGGCACAATTTTGGAAGTGTATGGTTGGACGTAAAGCCAGTTCCACCCGAGGAATTCTGGGGTGCACAAGGAGTATTGAATGTCCCTGTCAGTGATCGGCACCGGGTTCGGACGGACGGGTACGGATTCGATGCGGGAGGCCTTGACCATCCTCGGCTTCGGCCCCACTCATCACATGTTCGAGGTCATTTCCAATCCTGAACAGAAGGCGCTGTGGCGTTCACTCGCTGCGGGGATCAGACCCGACTGGGAGAAACTTTTCGCGGGCTATCATTCCTGCGTTGACTGGCCTTCGGCGTACTACTGGCGGGAATTGATCGCCTCATACCCGGAAGCACGCGTCATCCTCACGGCACGGTCGGCCGAAAGCTGGTGGGCAAGCTTCGAAAAGACAATACTGCCTGTGTTGCTCGACAGCACCGACGAGGCATCTCTCGGCGTGGCTCTCATTGCGAAAAGAGTGTTCGGTGGCAGGCCCGGTGACCGGGCGCATGCGATTGCCACTTATGACGCGCATGTAGCGGCCGTGAAGGCCGAGGTGCCGGCCTCGCGGCTTCTTGTGCACACTATTGGCGATGGCTGGGCGCCGCTCTGCGCGCATCTGGAGGTTCCGGTTCCGGAGCAACCTTATCCCATCCGCAACAGCGCAGAAGAATTTTCCAAACTGCCGAAGCAGTGATGCTGGTAGGCAAAGGCGGTGTTGTTCGGGCTCCTTAGCTGCGGATTGCAATCACTTTGGCGATCAAACGTAACATGGCGGTGATTTCGGCTTTTGGCCCAAACCAGAAGTGACTTAGCGAATAGCAAAGGTCTGCTATGGGCTCAAAGCAGCCATTGGCAAGTCGATCCCCGTCCCGTTCGCCTCTTACGTCACCACGCGGTTGACATGCCCCATTTTGCGCCCCGGTTTGGCGTCGGCTTTGCCGTAAAGATGCAGGGCGGTGTGGCGTTCAGCGGCAAGCACGGGTACGCGCAGGATATCGTCGCCGATCAGGTTTTCCATCGCCACATCGGAATGGCGCGACCCGTCGCCCAAGGGCCAGCCGGTGATGGCGCGGATGTGTTGTTCGAACTGGTCAACCGCGCAGCCGTTCTGCGTCCAATGGCCGGAATTGTGCACGCGGGGGGCGATTTCGTTGATGATCAGGGCGGTGGGGGTGACGAACAGTTCCACCCCCATGACGCCCACGTAATCCAGCGCTGTCAGAATGCGGGCGGCGATCAGAATGGCATCGGTGCGCTGGCTGGCGGTCAGTTTGGCGGGCAGGGTGGTGGTGTGCAGGATGCCGTCCCGATGCACATTCTCACCGGGATCATAACAGGTGACCGACCCGTCAAGCCCCCGCGCGGCGATCACCGACACTTCATGGG
>JANMFT010000420.1:0-9103 GCA_031374255.1 Limoniibacter sp.
CGTAATCTCGTCAATTTCCACGAAGGTGGTGGTTTTTGGCTCATCGCCCGGCGTGCGGTTATAGCAAATACGCGGGGTCACCTGCAGCGCACCAAACTGAACGGTTTCATCGATATAAACGTCAAACGTAATGATGCGTCCCGTGATTTTGTCGATGCCGGCAAACTCAGCAACCGGGTTCACTTTGCGCTCGGCAAACACGGTCGCGGTAAAAACCAAGGTGCATGCCAAGCCAAATACCAGACCCGCGAAGAATCGATTTTTATTGTTCATAACACCGTCATAACGCGTGTTCGCGGCGCAAAAAAGCCCGTTAGGTACACGTCTCAATCGCCCGGTGACCACGCGTCGTAATCGCCAGTCACAGTAGGGCGCTTATCTTGGCTGGCCATTGAGCCTTTGGGGCGGTATGCGCCGCTGGTGCCGGTAAGATTATGTTGATGCGCCAATTCCCAAGCGTGGCGTTTATAGTCTTCCTCAGCGGGGGAAAGCTCAACGCTATGGTGTAACCAACCATTCCATCCGGCAGGCACACGCGAGGCTTCAGCTTCGCCGCTATAAATCACCCAGCGTCGAGTGCGGCCTTCGCTGTCCACGCCGCCGGTATAATAGACATTGCCAAACTCATCTTCACCAATGCGCGTGCCCTTCCGGCGCGTGTGGAGCAAAGTCCCGAAAGTCGCGCCGTTCCACCAAGTAAAAAAACGCAAAAAGAACATTTTCATCAGTTAGCTCTCGATAGGCTGGCGGCGTTTCGTTTCCGCTGCTTATGCCGCCCCAATATTGTCTTGTCCAGCGTGGTCAGACAGCATCTTCCAAAGAGGTGCCTTTGAACTGGCTACTGTTTTTGCGCGAAGCCTCCAAAATTTGCTCGGCACAAATCTCCGCAGTCGCTGCACAAAGCGTCCAGCCCAAATGGCCGTGGCCGGTGTTGTAAAACACGCCCGGCAAATTGCCAGGCGCAACGCGCGGCAGCATATCCGGCATCATTGGGCGGAGCCCGGCCCACGGCACCACGGTTTCCGTTGAAACGGTCGGGAAAAAATCCCGCACCCATTTTATTAAAGGTTGAATTCGGTCGTTGCGGATGTCTTTGTTATAACCGTTAAACTCGGCCGTTCCGGCAATACGCAGTCTGTCCGGCCCCATCCGCGCCGACACTGTTTTTGTGGCTTCATCAAGCAAGCTCACGCTTGGCGCGCCTAGGCGGCTTTCCTCATCGGGCAAAGCAACTGTGATCGAATAGCCCTTAACGGGATAAATATTGACGCGGTCGCCAAGTTTGGCGGCAATGGCGCGGCTGCCGACACCGGCGCAAACAACAATGGCATCGAAATGTTCCGTGCGGTCGGTGCTCGCATGGACCAGATCCAGTGACACGCCGCCATTTTCAGGCCGGATGTCTTTGATCTCGGTTTCAAAAAGCATTGCCGCGCCGCGCCGCGCTACGGCCTCGGCAAGACCGGCTGAATATTTATGGATGTCTCCAGTAAAATCGCTTTCGGTATAAAACCCGCCGTAATAATCCCCCGCCAAAGTCGGCTCGAGCGCATGCATTTCCGCATTGCTAACCGGCGTGCGCTCAAGTCCGCCCTCTTTCAAAAGTTTGGAAACTTCGGCGGCAGCGTCATAGGGTTTCTTATCGCGGTAAATGTGCAAAATTCCGCGTCCGATGCGGTCAAACTCAATGCCTTCTTTGGCCGCCCATTCCTGAAAGTGCTTGCGCGAGGCAATCGCCAGCCGCGTTGTTTCAATGGTGCCGGATCGGTATTTTGGTATTGCGGCGATGAATTCGGCCATCCATGAATATTTGTGCCAAGACGGTTTCGGGTTCACCAGCAGTGGCGCATCCGGTTTCAGCATCCATTTGATGCCCTTCAAAACCGTGCCGAATGAATTCCACACCTCGGCGTTGGAGGCCGACAATTGCCCGCCATTGGCAAATGATGTTTCCATCGCCGCATAACGTTGGCGGTCGATAAGGCTAACCTTAAAGCCACGCTCCTGCAGCGCATAAGCAGTTGTGACGCCGGTAACACCGGCTCCGAGTATGGCAATGGTTTTCACGGGCTGACTCTGATTCGATTGGTCGGCAGCAATCTAGCAGGCAAGCACTATGCCAAACATACCAGTTAAAAACTGTTTTACGCCCAGAGCGATATTGCCTCGTCCGCCAGCATGCGTACAACCGAGGCGCGAGCTTCCATGCGCTTAACCCAAGCGGTAAAATTCGGATAGGTCTCGACCATCGGGAAACCAAGCCGCACGCTCATCCGCCAAATAAACAGCAGCATCGGGTCAGCGGCGGTGAAATGGTCACCACATGCCCACTCGCGGTTTGCCATTTTGCCCTCAATTTGCTGATGACCATCGGCCAAAGTAAGCTTGGCTTTGGTTTTGATGGCCGGAAATGCAGTCTCATCATCGGTGAAGCGATAGGGTCTGAACATACCCGCAATGCCCTGCCCATGCATTGTGCCGGACAGCCAATTGAACCATTCGAGTACACGGGCTTGTTCCATAGCGTCGCGACCGAAGAGGTGCAGTTCAGGCTTTTGGCTCGATATATAAAAACAGATCGCCGGAACTTCGGTCAAAACCTCGCTGTCCACCACCAAAACCGGCACACGCCCTTTCGGGTTAATCGCTTTCCATGTTTCACTTTTCGTTGTGCCGTCTGAAGTTGAGGTCAGCACTTTTTCGAACGCTAAACCGGTCTCATGAAGCAAAATATGGGGCACAAAGGAACAGGCTCCCGGCGAATAGTAAAGTGTCAGCATTGCCGGAAACCTTTTTGAACAAATTTACAAACCAAGCGCCCTATAGCTATCAGCCACCCGTTGAATGGCAATCATATAGGCTGAAATCCTCAAATCAATTTCAGGATCAGTTTTGCGGCGCTCATGCCAAACGCCGCGGATTTGCGCATAGGCGCCGCGCATTGTGTCATCAAGGCCGGAGCGGACAAGCGCCAGTTCATCAGCGCCGTTCATATATTTGCGTTTGAACTCGGCGCCCAGCGATTTACCGACTGCCAGTTCCAACTCGTCAATCAGCAACCGGTTGCGCGCTTCCTCTTCGCGGCGCTGCATCCGCCCGAAGCGGATGTGGCTCAGGTTCTTCACCCACTCGAAATAAGACACCGTCACGCCGCCCGCATTGGCATAAAGATCCGGAATAATGACAACGCCGCGCTTTCGCAGTACCTCATCGGCGTAAGCGGTGACCGGGCCGTTGGCAGCCTCAATCAATAATTTGCAGTTGATGCGTTCACAATTATTGCGATTGATTACAGCTTCCGAGGCGGCTGGAATCAGAATATCGCATGGCTTTTCAAGCAAGGTTTCAGATGCTTCTACAAAATTTGCATGCGGAAAGCCCTTCAGCGAGCCGTTATCACCCATCCATTTTTTGGCCGCCTCAATGTCGATGCCATCATCATTGGTGATACCGCCATTATATTCGGCAATGGCTGTGACGCGGCAGTTGTCCTCCTCCGACAGGAATTTAGCCGCGTGATAACCCACATTGCCAAGACCTTGAACAACCACGGTCTTGCCCAACAACTCGCCCTTAAGGCCTGCAATTGCAACATCCTCCTCATGGCGGAAAAACTCGCGTGCGACATATTGAATGCCGCGGCCGGTGGCTTCTGTGCGTCCGCGGATACCACCAGCGCTCAGCGGCTTACCGGTCACGCAGGCGCGCGCGTTAATATCCGTGGTGTTCATGCGGTGATATTGGTCGGCGATCCACGCCATCTCACGCTCGCCCGTGCCCATATCAGGGGCAGGCACGTTTTGCGACGGATTGATCAAATCGCGTTTAATCAGTTCGAACGCAAAGCGTCGGGTGATGCGCTCCAATTCGTCCGCATCCCAATCACGCGGGTTGATGCAAAGACCGCCTTTGGAGCCGCCGAATGGCACTTCGACGACTGCGCATTTATAGGTCATCAGCGCTGCGAGCGCCTCAACCTCGTCTTGGTTGACGTTAAGAGCATAGCGTATGCCACCTTTGACCGGCTCTGAATGCTCAGAATGCACCGCGCGATAGCCGGTGAATGTGCGTATGTCACCGCGCAATCGCACACCAAACCGGACAATATAAGTGGAATTGCAAACGCGGATTTTCTCGATCAAACCGTCAGACAGGCTCAACCGCGAAACAGCGCGGCCAAACAATACGTCGGTGCTTTCACGAAAAGAAAGTTCGCCTGAAACGGCATTGTGCGCTGAGTCTGTCATTTTTATCCCCACCCTGATCTTTTCAGGATTGGACTTTTTTTGTGACAATTGCGAGAAATATTGATGAGAGTTGGAAGTTTTGAGGTCTGAATCGTGCAAACCGATTAAGTTTTGATGTGATTTCATTCAATTTATAAAGATCACTATTTTAACAGCGCAGAAATCTTATAAATTCAAAGCTGATAAACCGAATAAAAGTGAATAACATTTCTGCTTATGGACCTGCTATAAATGTGATGTTCATCTGAGATTACATAACCTAAGGATAACTTGTGAAATCGTAGTGATCACAACACCGGAAATGCCATGAACGTCAGTGCAACAGATGCGCAATTGTCGGATTTGGTCGGCACGATTTACGACTGCATTCCTGATGCCTCGCTTTGGCAACAGGCACTTAAGCAAATTACCTCCATATGTGATGGTCATTTGGGTACGCTCGCAGTTGTTGACACTGAGCGAAACGTGCCCCGTTTTTCCGTTTCTTGCGGCGATGAGAAAGTGCTTCAGCCGCTGCTGACACAGTACGCTAAGGATATGCCGTTCTATTCCGCAGTTCCAAAAATGGAACTTGACGTGCCTCTTACGATTGACTCGATATATGCGCTGCAAGGCCCGCAAACTCGGGACGTATGGCTGAGCAGTAAAATGGCGAGGGAGTGGGCTGTGCCAAACAATATTGATGATTGTTTTTGGTTGCCGGTGATGAAGCAGCCGGGCCGCGTTGGAAACATGGTCATTATTACGCATAAAGACCGACGGCAAATTAACAGCGATGACATCCATCTGGTGTCTACATTATCTCCGCATATCAGGCGGGCTGTAACGATTGGCGACCTGTTTGAAAGCGAGCGGCGGAAAGGTGAAATTTTCCGTGATATCGTTGACCAGCTTAGCCATGCGGTGCTGATTGTATCTGAAGATATGCATATTGTGTTTGCCAATTTAGCCGCGGAACAATTGCTGCAAAGCAAACAAATTGTGTTTTCGTTACGCGGAAATTTGGCGTTTTCTTTCCAGTACGCAAACAATGCTATTACACATGCCGTTACGGCTGGTATGCGCAACGAATACATGTTGGGCCCGGTCGGCATCAACGTGCCTTTGTCAAATACCTCCACACCATCTGTTGCGCATGTCATGCCGCTTTCAAAGCGTGACCCTTCCCAGCGTGTTGCGCAAAGGGCCGCTGCTGCAATTTTTATTGCAAGTGCGGGCCAAGCCCCACTGGCGGCTATGGATGCAATAGCGGCATTGTTTGGCCTGACTGCCGCTGAAAAGCGCGTTGCCAGATATGTCGCTTCCGGCAAATCCCGACAGGAGATTGCCGATGAATGTGGCGTATCGGACGGAACAGTTAAAACACAGCTGTCAGCAATTTATGATAAAACCAATACCGCGGATCAGCGCCACTTGGCTTTACTGGTGCGGGAATTAACGCCGCCGGTTAAAGGTTGAATTTCAAGTGACCGATTTCTCATAATAAGTCCCTCCCAAATTTGGCGAGATGAAAATAACAATTGTCAGTCGTCACCCGCGCGGGGGATGATTTTGTGCTTCAGCAATGGCCTTGTGTCGCATCGGTGTGAGCAAGGAATTGAAAATGAAACCTATTTTGCAAGTTGCCATGACTGCAATTGCACTGCTTGCGGCCGTCCAAACCGCTGAGGCACGCAAGGTTTCAATTTCTCAAAAAACGTCATTGGCTCAACTCCAAGCCATTTGCGATGCAGTCGGCGGCACTTTCTGGAGCAATAATGATGGTTACTCCTGCCTCAAATCAAATTGCGACGGCAAAGGCAATTCCTGCACTGTGGTTTGCGACGCCAATGGCAATTGCGAAGGCTACGTTCCGAAAGTGAACCCCAAACAGGCCAAGGATTTGCGCGGCATTTTGAACCCTTCCATTAAAGACATCAAATGAACTCGAACCGTGAGGTATGGTTGTTATGAAAATGTTACTGCGCAGCGCGCTCATAATTCTGGCAATTTTAACGCCGACTTCCTCTGTGTTGGCAATTGATGGTGATAAGGCGATTGAACTTTGCAATAAAAATAAAAATTGCAAACATCGCATTCAAACGAATGGCGAAATTGTCATTGTTGTTAGTGGCTCCATCATCACGTGCCCGCTCATCGGGGAATGCCAATGCACAGCATGCCCTGGCCCGGCAAAAATTGTGAAGTCCGGTAAGGGCAAAGACATTATGTCGGTGCCTAAGGTACTTCAGCAGAGCGTGGCCCCATAGGTCGAGTGATACGAAGACGAAAATCAGGAATGCTTGATAGTTTGTTTGACCCAAACTCCTTCAAACAATTAATTATTGAGGGACTTCGTCATTTTCAGTGCTGAAATCCCGGAATCCGCCGTGCCGCAATTGGTAATGATTTCCCCGCGCTCAAACCCGTGTGCAGAATAGAACTCAATTGCTGCGGTGTTTTTCGGCTCAACTTCCAGCGCAATGATATTTGCATCCATGAAACAGCTTTCAATTTCAGCAAACAGCATTTGGCCAATGCCTTGGCGTTGCAAATGTGGAAGTACGTAAAGCTGATGCAGTGAAATGACTTTTTGGTTTGACGACGCAAACACCGCGCCGCCAATTTGGGTGCCGTCATCGGCCACCAAGAACTCACCTTTGGGCAATGCGATGCGTCGTCTGACCGCTGCTTCCGAGTGCCAATTCGCGAGCAATTCTTCGACTTTTGCAACACCATAGAACGGGACATAGGTTTCCCGCCAAGTGGTAGCCAACACATCGCGGATTGCTGGAATGTCTGTCGAAATGGCTGTGCGAACGAAAAACAAGGGAACTATTCCAATCCCAACTTCGCCTTCACCAAATCCTGCACGGTTTGTGGAGCAGCTTTGCCGCCGGTGGCCTTCATAACCTGTCCGACAAACCAGCCTGCCATGGTCGGTTTCTCGCGGGCTTGCGCTGCTGTATCAGGGTTTGCGGCGATCATGTCATCGACCGCCTTTTCAATCGCGCCGGTATCTGTGACTTGTTTCATGCCGCGTGTTTCTACAATTTGGCGCGGGTCGCCACCTTCACTGAATACGATTTCAAACAGGTCTTTGGCGATTTTGCCGGAGATGATGCCTTCTTTGATAAGATCGATTATTCCGCCCAGCTGCGTCGGTGAAACGCTCGTCTCTTCAATAGTTTGGCCGGCTTTGTTGAGAGCGCCGAGCAAATCATTGATCACCCAGTTTGCCGCGAGTTTTGCATCGCGGCCTTTGGCAACCTGCTCAAAATAGTCAGAGATCGCTTTTTCAGATGTCAGCACCGAAGCATCATAAGCGGTAAGGCCAGCTGACATTAACCGCGCACGTTTGTCATCCGGCAATTCCGGCAATTCAGCCGCAAGCGCCGCCACAAACGCATCGTCAAATTCCAGCGGCAGCAGATCGGGGTCAGGGAAATAGCGATAATCATGCGCTTCTTCTTTGGAGCGCATCGAGCGCGTCTCGCCTTTTACGGGGTCGTAAAGCCGGGTTTCCTGATCAATCTTGCCGCCATCTTCCAGCACTGCAATCTGGCGGCGGGCTTCCGTTTCGATGGACTGGCCCACAAAGCGGATGGAATTGACGTTTTTAATTTCGCAGCGTGTGCCAAACTCACCACCGGGTTTGCGCACCGATACGTTGACATCAGCCCGCATTGAGCCTTCATCCATATTGCCATCGCACGTGCCGAGGTAGCGCACAATCTGGCGCAGCTTGGTCAGAAATGCTTTGGCCTCATCGGATGAACGCAAATCTGGTTTCGACACGATTTCCATCAGCGCCACACCGGAGCGGTTAAGGTCAACATAGCTCATCGTCGGGTGCTGATCGTGCATGCTTTTCCCGGCATCCTGTTCCAGATGCAGGCGCTCAATACCGATCTCAACATCCTCATAGCCGCCTTGTTTGTCGGGGCCGATGGAAACAATCACTTTTCCTTCGCCAACAATCGGAAACTTAAACTGTGAAATCTGATAGCCCTGCGGCAAATCAGGGTAGAAATAATTCTTGCGGTCAAAAACCGAGCGATTGTTGATTTTCGCTTTCAACCCAAGCCCTGTGCGAACGGCCTGCTTTACGCATTCCTCGTTGATAACGGGCAACATGCCCGGCATGGCGGCATCAACGAGACTGACATTAGCGTTAGGCTCTGAGCCGAATGCAGTGGAGGCAGCTGAGAACAGTTTGGATTGCGAAAGCACCTGCGCATGCACTTCCATACCAATCACTACTTCCCAATCACCGGTGACTCCGGGAATAAAGCGTTTTGCGTCAGGAATGCGTGTATCAACAAGGCTCATGGAATTGTCTGCCGGTGCGGTTGGTATATTTGGGATTTAAGTGAGTTTGCGGGTAGGGGCAAGGATTAGTAAGCTTTTCAATTGTAACTTTAAAGCCTGAGACATGGAAGTTACGATCCAATCTCTCCCGCAAGGGGAGAGATCAAGAAAGACTACCCTGCCAATGCCGCATCCATAATCCGAAACTCAGCTGTTTCCTTGCCTTGCCAATGATTGCGGCTGAGCGTTCCGGCAACATGCGCACTTTGCCCGATAGATTTCGCCAAAAATCCACCGAGTAGTGTGCCCTCGGCGCGAAAAAGCATGGCTTTGATTTGCACATTGCGTTGCGAGGCCAACGTTACCCGCAAATGGCCCGCGCCAAAAAACTGCGCATGGGCAATTTTATGGAACGGCAGCACAAAAACTGGTGATGGATTGCCTGTGCCGTAAGGGCCGGCGCGGTCTAAGTCATCAAGCAGTTCAAGCCGCACGCCTTCAGCGGACAATGCGCCGTCGATTATCAGTGCGCGGTCGCTTGCCAGCTGGGCGACAGCCTTACCGGC
>JANMFT010000007.1:0-3004 GCA_031374255.1 Limoniibacter sp.
GGTGAGGAGGCTCGAAGAGCCGTCTCGAACCACGAAGGTCATGCGCCGTTTTCTTCGTGGTTCGAGTCCACGGGCTTTTCCCGTCCTTACCATGAAGGAAAACTACCTTTGTGCAGAACCAATAATTTCAGCAAAAAATTGCTCAACTGTCCGGCGGTTCTATGACCGAAATCCTGTTCTACCACCTCACCGAATCCACGCTTGAAGATGCGCTCCCGCCTTTGCTGGAGCGCTCACTTGAGCGCGGCTGGAAAGTTGTGGTGGAAGCAGGGTCAGAAGAGCGGGTTGCGTCGCTGAATGCACATTTATGGACGTATAAAGAAGACGGTTTTTTGCCCCACGGCGCAGCAACAGATGCTTACCCCGCAGAGCAACCGGTCTATCTTTCAACCGATGCCGCCAACCCCAACTCTGCCAATGTGCGCTTCCACGTCGACGGTTCGCTGCCCGCCAACACCGAGGGCTATACCCGCGTCGTTATGATGTTTGACGGCCATAACAACACCGAAGTTGCAGACGCCCGAACCGCGTGGAAACGCCTTAAAACCGAAGGCCACGATTTGACCTATTGGCAACAAAACCAAGACCGACGCTGGGAGAAAAAAGCGTGAGGTGGCTGGGAGTTTTGCTTTTTGCTGCCGGTTTGGTGCTGTCGTTTAACATGCCGGGAGCGTTGGGTGACGCAATTTCCACAATCATGGAAGCCAGCCCATCTGCTATAATCCCCTACATATCCACACTTGGGACAATTCTGATGTGGCTCGGCGCCGCGCTCTTTGTCCTCGGCCTTCGCCGCCGCAACCGCGTTGACCCGAGCGCGTCACCTGCACCTTCCAAATGGGGCAGAGGCAATTGAAAGCTCTTGCACTCATTTTTTTGATTTCCGGTGTTTATCTCTCGTTTTTTGCTTCTGCTATTCAAACCAAATTTGCAGCCCAAAACATTGCAAGCGGAGTCATTTACGAGAACGGGGAATTTAAGCCGTTTGAGTGGCCACTCAGCGGCTATCAATTCCCGATCGTCGTCAAAGTTAAAATCACAGACGTAAATAGGGAATTTTTGCCAGTGCACAAACCAAAAATTTTTGATTATTATTCCGAAATTGACGAGAGTTTACACAACAAAAGCACTTTGGATTTTTCACAATTGACCAAAATCGGAAAGCGCACTTCATTTCTAGGTGATGACTCTTATGAAGCCTTTCTGTTTAAAATTGAAAATCAAGTTTCTGGCGGTTTAAAAATTGTTGCGTCTTCTGAGAGCATTGAAAATCAAAGAATTAGAAAAATACAAGTATATCTCGTCTACCAAGCCAAAAGCGCTATCAAATATTATTACAAATTTGGCATTCCGATATTTTTAATCGGCATTTTTTTGTTGCACAAGGCGCAACTGTACGAGTTCGAACGGAATGCTAATACTGACAAGTCAATTGGCGGAAGGCTTTGGGGTAGAAGGCGTTAATAGTCTCAGCCCCAATTTACTACCCCGCCACGCCAGCATCATATTCCTCGGTCAGCGCCATCCAGCGTTCCTCGGCTTTTGCAAAATCAGCTTTAAGTTTATTTGCCCGCTGGCCTGCACGAAGAGCCTCATTGGGGTCACGCTCGTGAAATCCGGGTTCAGCCAAAACGTCTTCAATCGCAGCAATATCCTTCTGCAACTTTGCAATCATAGCCTCGGCATCTTGGATTTTCTTTTTGACCGGAGCCATCACCAAACGCCGTGCTGCTGCATCGCGGCGTTGGTCAGCTTTAGAACCGCCGGTGTTGGCGTTGGTTGAGGCCTTTTTACCATCTGTATCACCGCTCAAAACCAAAGCGCGATAGTCATCCAAGTCGCCATCATAGGCCTTCACGCCGCCATTCGACACCAGCCACAGCCGGTCAGCTGTTGCCTCAATCAAGCGCCGGTCATGGCTGATCAAAATCACCGCGCCATTATAATCATTGAGCGCTTCGATCAGGCTTTGCCGCGCGCCCATATCCAAATGGTTGGTTGGCTCATCGAGAATCAGCAAATTCGGTCCGTTCATGGTGGCAAGGCCAAGCAATAGCCGCGCTTTTTCCCCGCCTGATAGCGAGGCAGCTTTGGTGTCCATCTTTTCAGTCGGCAGTCCCATCCGCGCGACGGCGGCGCGCACTTTAGGCTCGCCTTGGTCTGGCATGGCGCGGCGCACATGCTGAACAGCGCTTTCAGCGGGGCGTAGTTCATCCAGCTGGTGTTGGGCAAAATAGGCAACTGAAAGCTGCGGCGCGCGCACCATCTCGCCATCACCCGTCATCTTACCGGCGATCAATTTGGCCAGCGTTGATTTGCCGTTACCGTTAGAGCCAAGCAAGGCAATGCGGTCATCGGCATCAATCCGCAAATCCAAATTGCGCAGTATAGGCGGGCCGCCATAACCCAAATCCATACTGTTGATTGCGATCGCAGGCGAGGCCACCCCGCGCTTTGGCGCAGGGAAAGAAAGCGGCAATTCATTTTCATGCATGGCGGGCGGCGCATCCCCCATGCGGGCCAAGGCCTTGATTCGGCTTTGCGCCTGCCGCGCTTTTGAGGCTTTTGCGCGGAAGCGCTCAACAAACGCTTCCATATGTTTGCGCTGCGCGGTGATTTTCTCGCGCGCCTTTTCAGCCTGCATCGCCTGTTCGGCATATTGTCGCGAGAACTGGTCGTAATTGCCGCGATAAAGGTTCAGCTGTTTATGTTCGAGATGCACGATCCATTGCGCGGTGCGGTTCAGCAAATCTTGATCATGGCTGATCATCAACACCGAATATGGGTATCTGGTAAGATAATTTTCCAGCCACAAAGTGCCTTCAAGGTCGAGATAGTTGGTTGGCTCATCGAGCATCAACAGATCTGGTGCGGCAAACAAAACAGAAGCCAAAGCCACGCGCATGCGCCACCCGCCGGAAAATGATGAAGCCGGGCGCTTCTGCGCCTCGGAATCAAACCCAAGGCCGGATAAAATCCGCGCGGCGCGCGCTTCTGCCGAATG
>JANMFT010000040.1:0-4426 GCA_031374255.1 Limoniibacter sp.
CCCACAAGGGGGAGGGGGACTTTGACATCTTGTTTTATTCTGCAATTTCAGTTTCAAGCACAAAGTTTGTAAGGGGAATTGCGATGCTCGTATCCCCCTCCCCCTTGTGGGGAGGGATAGAGGGTGGGGGTAAGCCGAGCCCACGAAACTGAGTAATTTGGCGAAAACCAACCCTGCGAAGTCAAGCTTTGTCACCAACCCGCATCGACCCAACACAAATCATCCGCGCTAAAATTCTGCGCCGCAACATGACTAACGGTGAAAAGCGGCTTTGGCGCGAACTCAAAGATTTCAAACGGCACCACAATATTCACATCCGAAAGCAGGCCCCTATCGGGCCGTATGTGGCTGACTTTGCAATTCATGAAATCAAACTGATTATTGAGGTTGATGGTGAGCATCATTTCACTGATAAAAGCCAATTGCGCGACGCCAAGCGGGATGCGTGGTATGCATCCCAAGATTTTGAAACCCTGCGGTTTTCGACTGGCGATCTTGATGACTTGAATGCCTGTATTGAAACAATTTTGCGACACCCGCGCTTGCAAGAATGCGTAACTTAAAGCAGCATCCGGTTTCTGAATTCTGCCGCACCGGAGCCTGCTATGACCACCACCACCATCCGCAATGGAACTATCGTCACCGCTGATCTCACTTACAAATCCGATGTCAAAATATCCGGCGGGAAGATCGTTGAAATCGGGCCGAAGCTGACTGGCGATACCGAGCTAGATGCAACCGGCTGTTACATCATGCCGGGCGGGATTGACCCGCACACGCACCTCGAAATGCCGTTTATGGGCACGTATTCCAAGGATGATTTTGAGTCTGGCACGCGGGCCGCGCTGTCTGGCGGCACAACCATGGTAGTGGATTTTTGTTTGCCCGCGCCCGGCCAATCGCTGCTTGAGGCGATGACGATGTGGGACAATAAAACCAGCCGTGCCAATTGCGATTATTCATTCCATATGGCGATCACTTGGTGGGGCAAACAGGTGTTTGATGAAATGGCGACCGTGGTGCACGATAAGGGCATCAACTCGTTCAAGCATTTCATGGCCTATAAGGGCGCGCTGATGGTGGATGATGATGAGATGTTCTCGTCTTTCAGCCGTATTGCCGAGCTGGGCGGCCTTGCAATGGTGCATGCTGAAAACGGCGATGTGGTCGCTCAAATGCAGGCCAAACTTTTGGCCGAGGGCCAGACCGGGCCGGAGGCGCACGCCTATTCGCGCCCGCCGGAAGTGGAGGGCGAAGCCACCAACCGCGCCATTATGATTGCCGATATTGCGGGCACGCCCTTGTATATTGTGCATCTATCCTGCGAGCAGAGCCACGAGGCGGTGCGGCGCGCGCGTCAAAAAGGTATGCGGGTTTATGGTGAGCCGCTAATTCAGCACCTCACGCTCGACGATAGCGAATACCAGAACAAAGATTGGGACCATGCCGCTCGCCGCGTGATGAGCCCGCCATTCCGCAACAAAATGCATCAGGATTCGCTGTGGGCGGGGCTTGCCGCAGGCTCATTGCAAGTGGTGGCAACCGACCATTGCGCGTTTACGTCGGAGCAAAAACGCTTTGGCATTGGCGATTTCACCAAGATCCCCAATGGCACTGGCGGGCTTGAAGACCGTATGGCGATGCTGTGGACGCACGGCGTCAACACCGGGCGCATCACCATGAATGAGTTTGTTGCGACAACATCCACAAACATTGCCAAGATATTGAATATGTACCCGAAAAAGGGTTCGGTGCTGGCGGGTGCGGATGCTGATCTGGTGGTGTGGGACGCTGAAAAAGAGAAAACCATTTCAGCAGCCACGCAGCATTCAGCAATCGATTACAATGTGTTTGAAGGCAAACATGTCAAAGGCCTGCCGCGCTTTGTGCTGACCCGCGGCCACGTTGCATTCAGCGACGGCGAGAACCATTGCGTTGAAGGCCACGGCAAATTCATCAAACGCCCGCCGGTGACTGCGGTGAACAAGGCGCTGTCAACGTGGAAAGAGATTACCGCGCCGCGGAAGGTGGTTAGGACGGGCATTCCGGCGAGCGGGGTGTGAGGGTTTAATGATGTTTTTTATCTCTAAAATTACTATTTCGATTGCTTTAGCGGGCGTAATTCTTCCGCTGATTGCCTTGGATAAGTTAGAAGAATGGCGAAGCTTTAAAATCTCAAAGGTGCTATCGTTTCTCATGCTCTTCTCTGCAGTATTCCTATTTTATTCAGGCTTGTCCCTTTCAAATGGTTGGGAAGAAATAATGATTTCTCGAGATGGGGTGGCAATCAGTGACGCAAAATACAGCGGGAGACGAGGTGGCATTGTAATTTTTCTGATACAATATTGGCCATACATCTTGATGACTATCGGAATGATTATGAGTTATGTTGGCATTAAATCATTAAGGCGTTTTATCACTTTGAGTAAAAAGGCTAGATGACAATTCTCGTCTCATAACAGCTGCAGTTGAATAAGTGGCACCCACTCCGGATCACGCCTTCAAGGGGAGGGAGGCCGTAGGCTAAGTTCCACACGAGTACGAACACTTATCCCCAATCTGGCCTAAATCCTGCTTGCCTTTGGCATAGGGCCTCGTATCGTTGGGCTTTGATGAAAAAAGTTGCGTAGTAAATGTCGTCGGTAATATCTGCCAAAAATCTTGATCTGGTTTTCAAAACCAATGACGGGCCGGTTCAAGCGTTGTCTGACGTTTCGCTCACCATAAACAAGGGTGAGTTTGTATCCTTTATCGGCCCGTCGGGCTGCGGCAAGACCACGTTTTTGCGGGTGATTGCTGACCTCGAAAAATCCACAGGCGGCACGATCACCGTCAATGGAATGACGCCGGAACAGGCGCGCCAAAAACGCGCTTATGGCTATGTGTTTCAGGCTGCAGGCCTTTACCCGTGGCGCACAGTTGAGAAGAACATTGCGCTGCCGCTTGAAATTATGGGCATTTCCAAAGCCGAGCAGGAAAGCCGCATCGCCCGCGTGCTGGATTTGGTTGACCTCAAAAACTTCGGCAAAAAATACCCGTGGCAACTCTCCGGCGGTATGCAGCAGCGCGCTTCCATTGCGCGGGCCTTGGCGTTTGATGCGGATCTCTTGCTGATGGATGAGCCGTTCGGTGCGCTCGACGAAATCGTGCGTGATCACTTGAATGAGCAGCTTCTGAAATTGTGGGCGCGCACCAAAAAGACCATTTGCTTTGTGACGCACTCAATTCCCGAGGCTGTTTATCTTTCAACCAAAATCGTGGTGATGAGTCCGCGCCCTGGCCGCGTGACCGACATTATCGAGTCAACGCTGCCGAAAGAGCGTCCGCTCAATATCCGCGAGACATCGGAGTTTTTGTCAATTGCACATCGTGTGCGCGAGGGTCTGAGGGCGGGGCATAGCTATGAGTAAAATGCTGGCTGATCATCCCGTTCTGCTGCTCGGCGTTGCTATGCTGGTGTTTCTTGCCGCTGCGTCCAGCTTGCGGGCATATGTCGGCGGCGCTGGTTTATGGATTTTGGTGCTGGCTCTCGCACTTTATTGCGTTGGCAATTTGATGATGGTTCCGCTGATGCAGGCCAACGGCATGGCGGTTGCCATGAGCGTTTCAGCGGTGCTGCAACTTGTTATGTCTGCTCTGGTGGCGGTGACTGCTTTTGGTGAACGTCCGCTGACCATTCAATGGGCGGGCATCGGCCTTGGTATTGTGGCCGTGGTGCTCATCCTGTGGCCGCAATTGGTGAAAGCCGCATGAGCCACTTTCGTCGGACATTTGTGCCGGTGCTTACCGTGATCGCGGTGATCATGGCGTTTTGGTATGTGATGGTGCCGGTGATGAATGCGCCCTATGAGCGCGATCAGGCTGTGCGTGATAAACGCGAGATGACGACCGGCCAGCTGATTGCGCGCACCTACGCGCAAGAAAAACCCATTCTGCCTGCCCCGCATCAGGTGCTGGCGGAGATTTCGAAGACGACGCTTGGCTTGAAAGTCACATCGAAGCGCAGCCTGATTTATCATGCATGGGTGACGTTGTCTTCAACACTGCTGGGCTTTGCGTTTGGCACGGCTTTGGGCGTGTTGATAGCGGTGGGTATCGTTTATTCAAAGGCGCTCGACAAAAGCCTGATGCCGTGGATTATCACGTCGCAAACCATTCCGATTTTGGCGATTGCGCCGATGGTGGTGGTGGTGATGGCGGCGATTGGCGTGACGGGCTTGCTACCGAAAGCCATTATCTCGACTTACCTTTCGTTTTTCCCCGTCGCGGTTGGCATGGTCAAAGGGCTGACCTCGCCAGAGCCGATGCAATTGGATTTGATGCGCACCTATAATGCTTCTGGCGCGCAGACTTTCACCAAACTGCGTTGGCCATCGGCGCTGCCATACCTGTTCACATCGATGAAAGTGGCTATTGCAATTAGCCT
>JANMFT010000089.1:0-6046 GCA_031374255.1 Limoniibacter sp.
GATTTGCGTGGCCATATCAAAGGCGCAAACGAGAATGATGAAGGTTCAGGCTCGCCAGCCTATGTTCCGCCGGAAGCCAAGGATGATTTGCAATTACAGCAGGCGCTAAAATTGCTCCGTGGTGAGGCCAAAGATCCTGCCTTCCCGCCGCAAGCTGCCGCTGTGAAAACAGAGACGCCTAAAAAAGGCTGATTTTCTGCCGGTCGGCGGGATTCCGCAGCACCACGCTTCATGCTAGTTTAAGATTCGGGCGCGGGCTTTTCCGCCCCCTTTCGTTTTAGCAGGAGCTGCACCCTGACCTCAGAGCTCGATAAACCGCTTTCGGGACGTGTTGCGTCAATGCGCAAGACGCCGCAAAAAAAGTCGGCTGTGCCATTAGGCATCAGGGCAACTGCGAGCACCCTTGGCTTGTGTCTTATTGCCGGTGCGATTTGGATTGGTGCTGACAATTGGCGGAACTTTGCCAAGCCTGAACCTGTTGAAGTTGCGGTGCTGCCGGCAAAAGACTTGACGCCAACCGGCGCTGTTCCAATGAACACTGCAGCAGATCCGTCGCGGCCAAATGAGCTCAGCCGCACCACCACGACAGGCGGCAGCACAATTATCAAAGTAAAACCGCCTAGCATCACGGATGGCCAAGGCTCGATCATCGTGCGCGATCCTGCTTCAGTTACGCAAACTGCGATGCTGGCACATATTCCGCTGCCTGAGCTGATTGAAAAATCGGGTGAAAAGCGCCTGCCGAAAATTGGAGCTGATGGCACAAGGCCTTTTGATGCTTACGCCCGTGCATGGTCAGGTACTGCGGGGCCGCGTATTGCCATCATCATTACCGGCCTTGGTCTGTCGCAAACCGGCACGCAAACCGCCATCAAGCAATTGCCTGAAGATGTGACATTGGCTTTTGCTTCTGAGGGCAATTCCATCGACCGCTGGATGCAAGCTGCCCGCCGTGAGGGCCATGAGATTATATTGCAAGTTCCAATGGAGCCATTTGATTATCCGAATGTGTCACCGGGCAAATTCACTTTGGAAGTGGCTGGTTCGCCCGATGAAAACCGCACCCGCCTTGAATGGGCACTGGCGCGTACCACGAACTATACCGGTATTATGAACCATATGGGCGCGGCCTTTACCGGTGACAGACCGGCAGTCGAGGCGATGCTGATGAATTTGCACAAGCGCGGGTTGATGTTTCTCGACGACGGCACATCAGCCCGCAGCCTAGCGCAAGAGGAAGCGCTTAAAACCGGCGTTCCTTTTGCGCGCGCTGATTTCATCATAGACCAAGACCGAACCAATGGGGCCATCATGGCCAAGCTTAACGAACTCGAACAAACCGCGCGCTCACAAGGCGTTGCAATCGGCGTAGGCGCAGCATTTAACGAGACGATCGGCGCAGTTGCCACATGGATGAATGAGGCTAAAAAGCGCGGCATTGAATTTGTGCCAATCTCCGCTGCCGCAATCGACCCAGAACGGCGCGGTTAATGGCTTCTGCAAAGTCTTTGAAAAACATTCTGCCCTACCGCCCTTGCGTTGGCATAATGCTGATCAACAATGCAGGGCTCGTTTGGGTGGGCCGCCGCGTACCAATCAATAATTCTGAATATGATGGTTCAAGCCAGCTCTGGCAAATGCCGCAAGGCGGGATCGATAAAAACGAAGACCCGCTGAAGGCCGCCTATCGCGAGCTTCAAGAAGAAACCGGCGTAACCTCAGTCACTTTGATTGAAGCGATGCCGCATCAAGTCACCTACGACCTGCCCGCACATATGATCGGCATTGGCCTTAAGGGCAAATATCGCGGCCAAAAGCAAAACTGGTTTGCTTTCCGGTTTGAAGGCGATGACAGCGAAATCAACATTGATCCGGTAGGCCACGAAAAAGAATTCGATGCTTGGGAATGGAAGCCGTTGGCTGATTTACCCGGCCTGATCGTGCCGTTTAAGCGCAAGGTTTATGATGAAGTTTGCGCAGTATTCGCGCATTTGGTGGCCAAGTAAAAAACTTGGGCTATTTGGGTGGCTTATGGGCCGGGTTCATATTTGCTGTGGCCATCAATTCATGCGTTTTGCGCAAGGCGGCAATCGCATGAACCGCCCATAATTCATGAAGGGGCCAAGCCCGCCCATGCTTTTTGTTCGCCCGCAAGTTTTGAAAATAGCCGGTCACCAAAAACTCAGGCAAGCTCTTTGCAGCTTTGGCTTCGTTGCAAGCGCGGCATGACGGAATGGTTAGAGCAGGCCCGCCATGACATGTAGGAATAATATGATCGGCGGTGGCCTTTGTGGGAACTTGCGCTTTGCCCCTCTGCCGCATTGCAATGCCGCAATAAGCGCAATGCTTTTGACGCCCGTCTTGCCACCACGGCGTAGCAATGCTGGCAGAAATCAGCAATTCAAATTCTGCTTTGAGTTTTGTTTTGGCCATGGGCGCAAAATACGACCGGCACATTTAATGCCGGGTTTCAGAGCCAAACCAAACCGGAAATAAGCCTAGTGAAGGCTTAAAGCATACCGCGCAAGCTGGTGAGATTGTCCAAATAGGCCGCACTCGATGCCATTTCTTCATCGCCCTTGGCAGATGAGGCGGCGGTTTTGGCTTCCGCAATTTGCGCATCAATATCGGCGGTGTTGACCTCGCCGACGGGGGTGGCGCTTTCAGCCAAAATGGTGCAACCGGCTGGCGTCACGTCAGCAAATCCGCCAAGCACGACAAACTTCATGTCTGCGCCGGTAGATTGTTTAACAGTTACAATGCCGGGTTTGATGGTCGACATCACGGGCGAATGGTTGGCCATCACTGTGAAATAGCCTTCAGCGCCCGGCACGCTGACTTCCGTGACATCGTTTGATGCCAGCAAAAGCCGTTCCGGTGAGACGAGTTCAAAAGCGAAATTGGCAGACATCATCACGATCCAAATGACGATGCGGCAGGAAAACCCTGCCGCAACTTAAAATTATGCAGCTTCAGCAGCCAGACGTTTGGCTTTCTCAACGGCTTCCTCAATCGTGCCGACCATATAGAAGGCTGGCTCCGGCAAATGGTCATACTCACCATTGACGAGGCCTTTGAACGAGCGGATCGTATCAGCCAAATCAACCAGTTTGCCGGGCGCGCCGGTGAACACTTCCGCCACAAAGAACGGCTGTGACAGGAAGCGCTCAATTTTGCGGGCACGTGACACGGTGAGTTTGTCTTCTTCAGACAATTCATCCATGCCCAAAATCGCAATAATATCCTGCAAGGATTTATAGCGCTGCAAGGTGGACTGCACCTGACGGGCAACCGCATAATGCTCTTCGCCCACGATTTGCGGATCCAGCATACGCGATGTGGAATCAAGCGGATCCACAGCCGGGTAAATACCTTTTTCAGCAATTGAACGGCTCAGCGTCGTTGTTGCGTCCAAGTGGGCGAATGAAGTGGCCGGTGCCGGATCGGTCAAATCGTCGGCGGGCACGTAAATCGCCTGAACCGATGTAACCGAACCCTTGGTGGTCGTCGTAATACGCTCTTGCAACTGGCCCATATCGGTTGCCAGCGTTGGCTGATAGCCCACGGCTGACGGGATACGGCCAAGCAGAGCCGACACTTCGGAACCGGCCTGCGTAAAGCGGAAAATATTATCAACGAAGAACAACACGTCCTGGCCTTTGTCGCGGAAATATTCCGCAATGGTCAGACCCGTCAAAGCCACACGGGCGCGCGCTCCGGGCGGCTCATTCATCTGGCCGAACACCAAGGCAGCCTTCGAGCCTTCGCCGCCGCCTTTTTTGTTCACGCCAGACTCAATAAACTCGTGGTAAAGGTCGTTGCCCTCACGGGTGCGCTCGCCAACACCGGCAAACACAGAATAACCGCCATGGGCTTTGGCAATATTGTTGATGAGTTCTTGAATCAGAACGGTCTTACCAACGCCGGCGCCGCCAAACAGGCCGATTTTACCGCCGCGCGCATAAGGCGCCAGTAGGTCGATCACTTTAATGCCGGTGACGAGAATTTGGGCTTCGGTTGATTGCTCAACATATTCCGGCGCTGGCTGGTGAATACCACGCAGTTCAACACCGTGAACCGGACCCTCTTCGTCAACCGGCTCACCGATGACGTTGATGATGCGGCCAAGCAGAGCCTCACCAACCGGAACCATGATGGCCGATCCAGTGTTCACAACAGGCTGGCCGCGCACGAGGCCTTCAGTTGCGTCCATGGCAATGCAGCGCACGGTGCTTTCGCCCAAATGCTGTGCCACTTCGAGAACGAGGCGGTTGCCATTATTGGTGGTTTCAAGCGCATCCAAAATCGCTGGCAATGCACCGTCAAATTTCACGTCAACAACAGCACCGATCACCTGCGTTACTTTACCGGTGGCCTTGCCCAACGGTTTGGCTTTAGCGGTAGGGGCTTTAACGGCTGCTTTTGCAACAGGAGCTTTCACAGCTGCCTTAGCCGCCGGGGCTTTTGCAGCGGCAACAGCTTTTGGTGCGGTAGCTGTTTTTACAGCTGCTTTAACTGCAGCGGCTTTGGCTGGAGCCTTTGCAACAGCTGCTTTTACAGCAGGGGCCTTTGCTGCAGCTTTAGCTACACTTGGTGTTTTGGCTGTGGCTTTTGCCATGGTGTTCAACCTTCCTTCATGCACAAATGTGCAATTGTCTGTATTTGCTTAGAGCGCTTCGGCGCCCGAGATAATTTCAATCAATTCCTTGGTGATCTGCGCCTGACGCTGACGGTTATAAGACTGCGACAATCGCTTGATCATATCGCCGGCATTGCGCGTTGCACTGTCCATCGCGGACATGCGCGAGCCTTGTTCAGAAGCCGCATTTTCGAGCAATGCCTTAAACACTTGAACCGCAATATTGCGCGGGATTAAATCTGTCAGAATGCCTGCGGCATCCGGCTCGTAATCATAAACGTCAGAGCCGCCTGAAACAGCGGCTGCCGCCTCAGGAATGGTGACCGGTATCAACTGCTGCGCGGTTGGAAACTGCGCAATGACTGATTTGAACCGCGAATAAAACAACGTACAAACGTCAAACTGGCCGTGGTCAAACATCGCAATTACTTTATCAGCGACAGTGTTGGCCTGCGCAAAGCCGATTGATTTAATATCGCGAAATTCGACACGCTCAACAATACGGTCAGCCATGTCGCGGCGCAATTGGTCGTAGCCTTTTTTGCCGACACAGAAGATTTTGACGCTTTTACCGTCGGCAATCAAACGGCGGGCATGTTCACGGGCAAGCCGCACAATCTGTGTATTAAAACCGCCGCAAAGCCCGCGCTCTGAGGTGCAGACCACCAGCAAATGGGTTTGGCTTGCACCCGTGCCTGCCATCAAACGGGGAGCATCACCACCGGTCACGGCGGTTGCAATGTTGGTCAGCACAGCTTCAATCCGCTGTGAGTAAGGCCGGGCCTGCTCGGCAGCATCCTGCGCACGGCGAAGCTTTGCAGCCGCAACCATTTGCATGGCTTTGGTGATCTTCTGCGTCGCCTTCACCGAAGAGATGCGGACACGAAGGTCCTTTAATGATGCCATAGCTTAAACCCCTGATGCTGCTTAAGCCGCAAAGCCTTTGGCAAAGCTGTCAAGCGCTGCCTTCAGTTTTGCTTTGGTATCATCTGAAATGGCTTTCTCGGCCAAAATCGCACCCAGAATATCTTTGCCTTCGCTGCGCATATGCGACAGCAGGCCCTTCTCGTAAGCGCCGACTTTATTGACCGGCAATTTGTCGAGATAGCCATTCACACCGGCAAAAATCACAACAACCTGCTCTTCAGTTTTCAGCGGCGAGAATTGTGATTGTTTGAGCAGCTCGGTCAAACGTGCACCACGGTTCAGCAAACGCTGGGTCGAGGCGTCCAAATCAGAACCAAACTGCGCAAACGCCGCCATTTCGCGATACTGGGCCAATTCGCCCTTGATGGAACCGGCAACCTGTTTCATCGCTTTGATCTGGGCAGACGAGCCCACACGCGACACTGACAAACCAACGTTAACCGCAGGACGTATGCCCTGGTTGAACAAATCGGTTTCGAG
>JANMFT010000091.1:0-2467 GCA_031374255.1 Limoniibacter sp.
TCCGCTTGTGGAACCTTTGCCAACCAATCAGTGTGGTTGGTCATCCGCGCCTTTGCACCTGCAACTAACTGTGCCATCGCAGTTTTTGCGTCTTCGGGATTAGCCAAAATATAGCCTTCAGGCGGAGCATCCAACGCAACGCCAAATCGCAAATCGCCTGCCGTCGTAATCGCAGCTTTTACTTTAAGCGCCTCGGCAATGACTCTAGCCAACTCATTTGCGCCATGATGACCGCCAAGCAAAGGCACGACTGCACTGCCATCTTCGGCAATTGCGATCACCGGCGGCTCATTGTGTTTATTTTCTAGAACAGGCGCCAGCAGGCGGATTAGGGCACCTGTTGCCATGAGTGCAACAATAGGTATTCCATCTGCAAACAGGCTACGGATATGGGTTCCTGTATCTTCAAAAACGCCATCAACCAAAGCTGGATCACAACGCTTTGCCGCACCGTGAAGCACGCCGCCTAGTGCGGCTTTGACCGTACTTGCAACCGGTAATGCGCTTGGCGACAAGATGATAATTGCAGGCTGGTTCATCAATTCACCGACGCTTTAGAGACAAGTAAAAGAGAAAAATACGGGGCTACATCATCCGATATTTTTTCGAGCGGAGCAAATCGCCCGCCTTCCATGCTTGCACGCTCAACATAGGTTGCGCTCAAATTTAGGCGCTCCAGCAGTGCTTTTATGCGCGGTAAATGACGGCCCAATTTCATAATGACCGCCGTGTCCACTGTACTCAAAATCTCTTCAATACGCGCATCGTCCAACGTTGCCGGTACTACCGCAAAAGCATCCTCGCGCGCACAAAGCGGGGCCTTGGCAAAAGCGGCAGCCGCCATCGGCGAGGCAACGCCCGGCACAATTTCGACCGCATATTTTGCACCCAGCCGCGCCAAGAGATACATAAACGAGCCGTAAAACATTGGGTCGCCTTCACACAAAAACGCAACATCACTGCCAGCTTTCAAATGATCTGCAATACGTGTTGCGGCTTCATCATATGCTGCCTGCCCTTCCTCGCGTGAAACCCGCATTGGCATATCAATTGTCAGTTCGAGTTGCGACGCATTGATGTGATGCGTGGCAATGCTGCGCGCCAAACCCGGTTTGCCATCAGCAGATAAAAACGCAATCACTGGCGATTTTTCTATCAGCCGCGCAGCCTTGAGCGTAATCAATTCAGGGTCGCCAGGCCCGACACCAATGCCATATAAGGTTCCACTCACGGCTTTACCCAATGCCATTGCGTGACCGGCATATTTGGCCGCCAGCCGTGAAAAGGCCCGACCGGATCAGCTGTTTCAACTGAAATGCGTTGCAATGTGCTTTTGTTTTTGGCGAACGCCGCCAGCAGAACAGCTTCGCTTTCCAGCGTCACTGCATTGGCGACCAGTCGCCCCAAAGGCGCAAGCGCCGCCATCGCAAGCGCAAGAGCTTCACTGGAAATGCCACCGCCGAAAAACACCGCGTTTGGTGTTGGCAACTTTGAGAAGGCCGCTGGCGCTTCACCCTCGATCAATTGGAGTTTAGGTGTGCCCAGTGCCAGGGCATTTTGGGCGGCAACTGCCCGCCGCTCCGCGCGCGGCTCCAACCCATACGCCATGGCTTCTGGCGCAGCGCGCATCCATTCAATTCCGATTGCGCCGGAGCCCGCGCCTACATCCCACAAAATCGCCCCGCGATGCGGCGCGAGTTTTGCCAGAGTAACGGCTCGAACAGCCTGCTTAGTCAATTTGCCATCGTGGATGAAACAATCATCCGACAATCCTGTGCGCGGCAATATTTTTGCGTCTGGCCCTGCCAAGCATTCGACCGCCAGCGTGTGAAAATCCGGCACTTCCTCTGCCCAGCTTTCAGCGACGCCATCAAAACGCTGCTCATTTGGCCCGCCAAGCGCAGCCAAAACGGTCATTTGCGATGGGCTGTAACCGCGTTCGACCAATAACTTAGCAACAGCAGCAGGCGATGTTTTGTCCTTGGTCAAAATCAGCAAACGCGCACATGGCGCAAAGGCGGAAACAATTTGGGTTTCCGTCCGTCCGTGAATGGTCAAGGTTTCGCAATCAGCCAGCGACCACCCCATCCGCGCTGCCGCCCATTGATAGGCCGACAAATGCGGGTGAAATACAATCTCGCTTGCAGGAATTTCCCGCGCAATCCGCGCTCCGGCAGAATACCAAAGAGGATCGCCCGTCACCAAAATCACGACGCGTTTGCCCTTTTGCGCCATGATCGTTTCGATCAACGCATCAAACGGCGACGGCCAAGAAATGCGCATAGCTTTAGCACCAGCGGTCAACGCATGATGGCGCTCACCGCCAATCAGCACTTCGGCAGTTTCAACAATCGTACGAGTGGCAGGTGACAAGCCCTCCATGCCGTCTTCGCCAATACCGACGATGTGGAGCCAAGGTTTTCTCGTTTCTTGACTCATGTGCCAAGCCCGCCCGCAAGTGCATTCA
>JANMFT010000101.1:0-2968 GCA_031374255.1 Limoniibacter sp.
ACACATCATCGGTGAGGTCAGCCATCCGCAATGTTTCAACAAGGCCATTAATGTGATCTTTCATCGGAAGCGAGGCCATGGCGCTGATTTGTTCTTCCATCGTCTCTAACCCCAACACGGGTTTTTCAGCAATCTCAGCGCGGGTGGCGAGACTGATGTCGAGAATTTCAATACCTTCGCCCTTGCGCATTGCTTCGCAGGCTGGTGTTGCCAGCATAGCCGCCAGCATCCACGGCTTGAACATTTTTACTGCGCCAAGCGGCATACCGCGTTTGGATAGTTCGCCCTTTACCATCTCTAAATCTTCGGCAGGGATCAGCTGCTCAAGAGTGGTGCCGTCCGTAAAGCTCATCAGATCAGGTCGTTTCAACATCGCAGCCGATGCTTTAGCGGGATCAAGTACGTCGGTGGTTTCAATCACCAAGGACGTTGATTTTTCAAACGCCGCTTGGGCATTGGCTGGTAAATTTAACACCCGCATATCGGTGACATGCATTGTACCAAACAAATAGGAATCCGGCAGATTGTCTTTTTGAATGCGCCATAACAGGCCATTGCCATTGGGTTGGGCAGCCGCTTCCGCATCGATTTTCGCAAGCACTTGTTTGTCGGTAATTTGCGCCACCAGATTAACGCCGCCACAGGATTCATTGGCGTAGGCCGGTTTTGCCATGAGCAATGCAATACCGAAAAACAGCGCAATCATCATGCCGGTAAAAAGCGAAACACCCGCTATCGCGCGTTCGCAATGTTGATCAATCTTTTCATGAAATGTCGGGTTTGTCAGACTGGCAATTAAAATCATATCAAGCTCCGGGAATGGATGCGCGCGGGTGGGCAGCGCGCCATGAATTTAAGAGATGCGCGCCATCAACGCCGGTATAAATTTGCGTGGTCGAAAGGCTGGCATGGCCGAGTAATTCTTGGATCGCGCGAAGGTCTGCCCCACCTGCCAATAAATGCGTGGCAAATGAATGGCGCAGCGAATGCGGCGTGGCATTATCCGGCAAGCTTAAAGCACCGCGCATCATGCGCATGTCGCGTTGAATCACCGCTGGATTGAGAGGCCCGCCTTTTGCCCCGCGAAAAATGGATTCTGACTTTTCCACGTGAAACGGGCAAATGTCGCGGTAGCGTTTTATCGAAGCCGCAACGGCAGGCAGCAACGGCACAATCCGGGTTTTGCCGCCCTTACCTGTGATGCGCAGGCTGTTTACCGCGCCATCCAGCATGCTCGGCGTCAAACTCAACGCCTCGGAAATACGCAAACCGCACCCATAAAGCAGCGCATAGAGAGCGGCATTGCGTGCGCCAATCCAGGGTTCTTCGGCGATAATCGCATTGCCTTGCGAAAGTGCCAGCGCATCCATTGCGG
Source organism: Limoniibacter sp. (assembly GCA_031374255.1). Lineage (GTDB taxonomy): Bacteria > Pseudomonadota > Alphaproteobacteria > Rhizobiales > Rhizobiaceae > JALOTE01. The sequence goes on from JANMFT010000101.1 coordinate 1,376, forward strand.
TCAGCGGCTTCGGCAAAGATTTGGGTTGTTTGGGCGAACGCACGGCTATCGCCGCCGCCGCACCGGCTTCACCTGCTCGGTCAAGAAACCGCATCAAAGAGCGTATCGCAGCCAAGGCTCGCGCGAGGCTGCGCGGGCCTATATCGGCTGTGCGGCGGCTTGCCAGAAACGAGCGGTAATCTGCAACGCGCAACGCACCGAGGTCAGCAGGTTCAGGCTCCGCACCGATATGACCGCATAAAAATATCAAAAACTGCCGTGTGTCGCGCTCATAGGCTTCCACGGTTTTCGCGCTGAGGCGACGCTCATGCACCAGCCCGTCTAGCCAAGCTTTACGCAATCCAGCCAAACGCGGCCCCATGGGTATGATCGGTAAGTCGGCTTTGGTCATAGAGCCCATTTAACCGATGCATATTTAAGTCAGGTTACCAGAACACTTTTGTTTCGATCAAATCACCGTTAGACAAAGTGAATGACGGAAAAAACAACCAGTATGGTCATAATGGCCCAGATCGGGCGCGCCCACGGCCTTAAGGGCGAGGTGCACGCGCAGAGCTTCACCGCTGATCCGCTGGCGCTGACAGATTATGGCGACCTGACCGATGCCAAGGGCCGCGTTTTCAAAGTTGCTGCAATGCGGGCGCAAGGTACGGGTTTGGTATTACGGCTGGCGGGTGTGAACACGCGCGAAGCGGCAGAAGCCCTCAACGGTATTGAATTGCTGTTGCCCCGCGAAGCGTTGCCCGACACTGGTGATGATGATGATTTTTATTATGCCGATTTAATCGGGCTTAATGCCATCGAAACCGGCGGTGACCCCTTGGGCAAAATCCTTGCGGTACATAATTTTGGTGCAGGTGACATGCTGGAATTGCGGCTAACGGACGGCAAATCAGTTTTTGTGCCGTTCACCAAAGCGGCAGTGCCAATTGTGTCAGTGAAGTCTGGCACGGTGACGATTGACGCCGAAGCTGCAGGGCTGCTTAGCGATGATGCGCCAGAGTTAAATGAAGATACCAAATCATGAGCGCGTTCAAAGCAACCGTGCTCACGCTTTATCCGGATATGTTTCCCGGCACTCTTGGCTCGGCGCTGGCAGGAAAAGCGCTGACACAAAATATCTGGTTGTTGGACACAATTCAAATCCGCGACTTTGCGACCGATAAACACCGCTCTGTCGATGATACACCCGCAGGCGGCGGCGCGGGCATGGTGCTGCGCGCCGATGTGCTCGCCAAAGCCATCGACCATGCTACTAGCCCCGATGATACCCGCCCGCGCCTCTTAATGAGCCCGCGCGGCAAGCCGCTTTGCCAAGAGGATGTGCGCAATTTTGCCAGCGGTAAAGGTGTTGTAATTGTATGCGGGCGGTTTGAAGGTGTGGATCAACGCGTGATCGACAGTCGCAATCTGATCGAGGTTTCAATCGGCGACTATGTATTATCCGGCGGAGAGGTCGCGGCGCAGGTTCTGCTTGATGCCATTATCCGCCTGCTTCCCGGCGTGATGGGCAACGAAACGTCCGGCACCCATGAAAGTTTCGAATCCGGCCTGCTTGAACACCCGCATTATACGAGGCCCCAAATTTTCGAA
>JANMFT010000174.1:0-7834 GCA_031374255.1 Limoniibacter sp.
TATTCGAGACCAGCGAGGGATCTGCCGCCAAAACCCAAGCCAGAAAAACGGGTCTTTGCCGGAACAGGTTTGCAGGGCAGGGTGTAGGGTCAGGACTCGTCAATTTCATTGAAATGGTCGGAGGGATTTTTGCCGGATGCAAGGAGCGGAGGCGATGGAAATGTAAACATTTTCAAGCCTTTGCGACACGGCATCCGGTGAAAAGCACCCGATCCCTTCGGGACAGGCAAATGGCTGCGAACTGCTGCGTCAGCATTTTCATCCGGGCTTAAGCCCGCCTTTCAAATACTTTCTGGCATTTCTTTGCCATTTGTCCTGCCATTTCAATGAAATTAACGAGTCCTGACCCTAGGCCTCAATATTTCCGGATCAACCCAACAAGACGCCCTTGGATACGCACGCGTTCAGGGCCGTAAATTTGGGTTTCAAATTTTGGATTCGCAGCCTCCAGCGCAATGGAGCCACCTTTGCGGCGAAACCGTTTAAGCGTTGCGGTTTCATCATCGACCAATGCAACGATGATGTCGCCCATATTGGCCGTAGAAGTCTCACGGATAATCGCAGTGTCGCCGTGGAAAATACCGGCATCAATCATCGATTCTCCGTCGACGGTCAGCGCATAATGCACACCCTGGCCCAGCATATCGGGTGAAACCATAATCTCATGAGTTTGGTGTTCAATCGCAGAAATCGGCGAACCTGCAGCAATCTTGCCCATCATTGGAATGCTAATGAATGCAGAATCATTGGCAGGTTGCAAAACGGGTTTGGTTTCACGGCCAGTATCTCTCGCCGACTGCACTTTGCCCAAACTGCCCTCAATAACTGAGGGTGAGAACCCTTGACGCGGTTTGTTCGAAGGTGTTGAGGATTCCGGTAGCTTGATAACCTCAAGCGCACGGGCACGGTTGGCAAGACGGCGGATAAAGCCCCGCTCTTCAAGCGCAAGTATAAGTCTGTGAATGCCTGACTTCGACGCCAAATCCAGCGCATCTTTCATTTCATCAAATGAGGGGGGCACGCCGCTTTCTTTCAAGCGCTCATTGATAAACATAAGAAGTTCAAGCTGTTTGCGTGTAAGCACAGGTTTATACCCTTGTGGATAGAATCAAAACATATCGCGAACAACTCATACTCGTTCTTAATGCGTTCTGCAACTGTCCCCGTATTGGGCTAATCTATGGCAGTTTTGAGGTGTCTGCTTGCCCCACTAGGCGTTCAGCCAATCTCAAATGTGGGCGGTCAAGCATCTGGCCGTTAAGGCTGATAACACCGCTATTGCCTGCCGCAGTAAACGCATCAACAACTGCTCTTGCATGAGCCAATGCGGCATCTGATGGCGTGAAAGCCCTGTTGATCGTTTCAATTTGTGCAGGATGAATGGCCATTTTTCCAGTAAATCCATCACGAAAGGCCTTGGCGCACTCTTCGCCTAAACCCGCTACATCCCGGAAATCTGCATAGATACCATCAATTGCTGAGACACCGGCGCTGGCCGCACCAAGCAAAACCACCGTTCGGGCATAGGCAAAAAGCGGGGTGAAATTGCCATCGGAATCACGGGCGGAATGCGCGCCTATATCTGCGGATAGATCTTCTGCACCCCAAGCCAGAGCTTGAAGGCGGTGGCTAGCCCCGTCATAGGTTCCGGCATTTAAAACACCGCGCGCAGTTTCGGTGGCTATGGCGATAATTTTGGTGACGCCATCCTTTAAGCCAGCGCGCGCTTCGGCAACTCGCAACATCGCCGCCAATTCGCCGACGCTTGCGCCACCTTCGGCTTTTGGCAGCATAATCCCGGTGGTCGCTGGAGAAATGGCGGCATTAAGATCGTCTGCGGTCAATCCGGTTGAAAGGGCATTGACCCTTACAAAGAGCTTCGGGGTGCCGATAGGGAATGCAGCCAAAAAATCTTGGGTCAGACCGCGCGCAAGTGCCTTGTTGGTTTCAGCAACGGAATCTTCAAGATCAATAATCACGCAATCAGCACCGCAATCCGGAATCTTCGCCATCTTCGCGGGGCTGTCACCCGGCACAAAAAGCCATGAGCGCTGCGCCATTAGACAGGTGCTTTCTTCATCATCGCGTTGCGTCGGCATTTGGCAACCAACGTGCCATCCTGCTTAAACGCGCGGTGCTCAAATTCCACAATGCCACGGTCGGGTTTGGAGTTGGATGCGCGCTTGGAAATCACTTCGGTTTCCACATGCACAGTGTCACCGTGAAACAACGGGGCAGGAAAGGTGACGTCGGTCATACCGAGATTGGCAATCGTGGTGCCAAAGGTGGTGTCATGAACCGAAATGCCGATCATTAGCCCAAGCGTGAAAAGCGAATTCATCAGGGGCTTGCCCCATTCGCTTTGTTTGGCTGCTTCAAAATCAATATGCAGACCTTGCGGGTTTAAGGTCATTGTTGAAAACAGAATATTGTCTGTTTCCGTGACTGTGCGGCGGATATTGTGTTTAAACAATTGCCCCGGTTCAAACGCTTCAAAATACAAACCTTGCGCCAAGCTCGCCTCCTGCCCTGAAAGATCAGCGGTCGTTCAAGGTTACTGAAGTGTCAAGCATTATGGTGAACCCTTCGTAAACCAATCCATGTCAAATATGGCGTGTGTGGGTAAAGCGGGCGTATTTTGAAATGGGTATTGGCGAGTTTCTGCTGTGGATTGAAACAGCGCGTGTGGATGAAAGAACCGAGGCAGCGAGGCTCATTGCCCGCACAGCTATACGAAACGACATCAGCCTTGATGAACGCTGCACCGCAGAGGCTGCCCTTGCGCTATTGCTGGATGATCCGTCACCTTTGGTGCGCGGTGTATTATCTGAAGTATTGTCCCTGTCATCACAAGCACCGCGGCAGGTTTTGCATGCACTCGCCCTTGACCAATTTGATGTTTCAGCCGCTATTCTTGTTCGCTCTGCCTTGGGCGATGAGACACTGATTGAAGTGTTGAAACGCGGCAACAGCCAAGCCGCCCTAATGATTGCCGACCGCGCAAATTTGCCTGCAAAAGTGGCAATGGCGGTTGCCGAACGCTGCGGCATTGAGCCTTGCCTTGTGCTGATCACCAACCAAACCGCCAAAGTAAACTTGCAAATTTTAGCCATGATTATTGAGCGCCACCAATCATCTGCCGATATGCGCGGCGCGCTTTTGGCTGATCCGCGATTGGATTTAACACTCCGGCAAAAACTGGTCGATGCGTCCTGTCATGCGCTTTGTCATTCACAACTCGTGCAGAATCTTATCGGCACTGATCGCGCAACCGAGCTTGAGCGCGAAACCGTTTCGGACTCGGCGTTGGATTTGGTGGAATATGCGGAGCTGGACGCGCTGCCGATCTATGTGCGCTCGCTTCGCGATCAAGGCAGGCTGACATCTGCGCTGGCGATGAAGGCGCTGGTCTACGGGCGCATCGATTTTGTGGCCACCATTGTATCCGACCTTGCAGCACGCAGTGAGGAGCATATCCGTTCTGTGCTGGTGCGCGGCGGCGAAAATGCCATCCGCGCCTTGCTCAAAGATATCGGTTTTAAGGGCCTGATGTTGCAATTGGCCATGAAGGCTTTGCTGACATGGCGCGATGTTGCAGCAGGCCGCGTCAGTATTGGCCGCCAAGAATTGGCTTGGCAGTTGATGCGCGAAGCTGAAACCATGGAACGCGGCCAAAATCACATGACCGAAAACGATGATTTATCGGCTTTCATGCGCAAGATTTATCTCGAAATCACGCGGTCTAATGCCCGCGCCCACGCTCAAGATATCGTGGTTCAAGCCCGCCAGGATGAGGCAATTGCTTTGGTTGCCGCAGCAACACTGGAACAGGAAATTGCCGAATTGATGCTGGCCGATGAGACGGGATTGGAACTAGCCTTTGATGATTTAGGCGACGTTGAGCCATTGGATGCCGCGTTCTTGGCAGAGTTTGCGGATGCAGGACTGGATGAGTTTAGGCAGGCTGCTTGAGGCTGGTGTGCCCTAGTCACTCGGATCGTTTTCAGCGTAGATGGGCCGCATTGCGCCGGCGCATTAAATGGGGGAACGTACAATGAAAGCTTTAGACAGCTACAACAATTCAATGCACGGTCAGAGTAATTGTGTCACAGTAATGGCCGTTTTGAAATCACCGGGTTGTTAAAATGATTGAGACTTTTGAAAACACACGAATCGCCTTCATTAAAGCGCGTTGGCACTCTGACATCGTTGACCAAGCTCATGTTGGCTTTAAAGCTGCTGCGGAGAATCTCATGCCGGGCGCAACAATCGATACTTTCGATGTTCCGGGCGCATTCGAGATGCCGCTGTTAGCAAAAAAACTCGGCGAAACAGGGAATTACCATGCCGTGGTTGCAGCCGCATTTGTTGTCGATGGTGGCATCTATCGACACGAATTTGTTGCAGCGGCCGTGGTGGACGGCCTCATGGCAGCACAATTGGCCACCGGCGTACCAACATTTTCAGTTTCGCTGACACCGCATAATTTCCAGCCTGTGCCAGTTATGACCGCCTTTTATCAACAACACTTTGTGAAAAAGGGCGAAGAGGCAGCTCACGCTGTGAAGAAAATTCTTGAACTCAACGCGCTTCTAACGGTCAGTTCTGTGACTAAGGCGGACTAAAAACGGTCGTGCAAATTGGTGAGTGCGCTTTGGTGCGCCGGTATTCTCCATTTAGTCCTGATGGCTCAGTGGCAGCATATGGCCGAATTTTCCTGCCTTTGTGTCAAGATAGAGCGAATTGAAGGGGTTGGCGGCGATCACCAGCGGCTCAACCGAAGAAACCTCAACGCCGTTATCGCGCAGGGCCAGAACTTTATCGGGGTTATTCGTCAACAGGCGCAGATTAGACACGCCGAGCATCAACAAAATTTGCGCTGCTTGCCCATAGTCCCGCGCATCGTCGGGCAGTCCGAGCGCGCGATTGGCTTCAACGGTATCAAGTCCTTCGTCCTGCAAGGTGTAAGCGCGAATTTTGTTGGCCAAACCAATGCCGCGGCCTTCATGTCCGCGCAAATAAACCAATACTCCGCCTGGCGATGCAGCTATTCGGCGCAAGCTCTCGTGCAATTGTGGGCCGCAATCGCAGCGCAATGAACCTAAGGCATCTCCGGTCAGGCACTCTGAATGCATGCGCACCAAAGGTGCTCCTACCGCTTTACCAGCAGCCACCATCGCAAGATGCTCGGTTCCATCAATGAGGCTGCGATATGAATAGGCGCGAAACGGTTGTTTAGAATAAATGGTTGGCAAATCAGCTACGGCCACAAACTCAATAGTACAGACAGCCGGAACACTCTCTTTGTCGATTACAGAATTGGTTGGCATAAACGCTCCACGTATTTGGCCATAACATCGGCTTCGACATTCAGCATTTCGCCCGGCTTTCTTGTTTGAAGATTGGTGCAAGCCCACGTATGCGGAATAATTGTCAGATAAATTTGGCATTCGCCGCTTGGCAAATCCGCAACTGCATTTAGCGTCAAGCTGATGCCATCCAGCGCAATCGAGCCTTTATTGACACAATACCGCGCCACAGTCTGCGGTAGGGTCAGCTCAATCCGGAAAGCGCCGCTATCCGCGATTACGGCATCTAGCCGCGCAAGTCCATCGACATGGCCTTGAACCAGATGTCCCGACAATCGTGTGGTCATAGAAACTGCACGTTCCAAATTGACGTGTTCACCCACCTTCAAGGTTCCAAGGTTTGTGCGTTGAAGTGTTTCGGGGCTGGCATAAAATTGTGCCAAACCAGTGCCATCATAAGCGGCGACGGTTAAACACGTGCCATTAATTGCAATACTTTCCCCAAGCGCCAAATCAATAAAGCCTGTTTCAACATCGAGCACCATATTGCCGTCTGCCAGAACGGCTGAGCGGACAGTGGCGAGTTGTTCAATAATTCCAGAAAACATAATACGCGTATTCCTTTCAACCGCTAAGCTCAGCGCTGTTGCGGCTTGTCAATGTTATGCGGTCACTTTGTCCGAACGGCATTTTTTCAATGAGAACCCATTCGTCCCAAAGCCCGACCTCTTGAATGCTGCCTGTCAATTCCGGACCCGCTTCCACCAAGACTTCGTTACAGCCCTCGGTTGCCAGTTGGCGCAGGGTAGCACCGATATCAACTACAACACGCGGGCCAAAGCCGCGGCTTTTGGCCAACGCTAAATATTCTTGGTCGATCCTGCCACGGCGGTCAAATATGCATAGGGCGCGCTCTTTGCCGGTAATATCTGGTATGTGGCGCACCGTGAATTCGGGGCGGTCCGCTATCACGGTTCCTGAACCGGTGAATATGGCATCTGCCCGCCGCCGTAATTGATGCGCGAGTGTCAAAGACGTCGCAGATGTGAACGTTTTTTGCCCAATAGGCGGGATCATACTGCCCGACAGATCCACCGCTTGCTTTACCGTTACAAATGGGCGCCCGAGTAAAATGCGGGTTAAAAACGGTGCCAATTGCCGTCTGAGTTTTTTCAGAAGTTCCGGCGTGTCTTTATGAGCCAGCGATGACAGTGGTTCCACCTGCAAACCTGCTGCCTTGAGCCTTTCTATGCCCCCCGCTGCCATTATGTTGGGATCGGGCAAGCCATACCAAACTTTGCGCGCCGGAGTGGCTAAAATTGCTGCGGAACACGGTCCAGTACGTCCGACATGATTGCAAGGTTCCAGCGTAACTATCACTGTGTCGATACGCCCTAAAACTCCCGCCTCACGTGCCAATTCAATCGCCTTTACCTCAGCGTGGGCTTTGCCGGGACCCAGATGCGCTGCTGCACTCAATACTGAGCCTGCTGCATCAAGCAGGACACAACCAACCGTGGGGTTTGGCGCGGTTGCTCCCTCTTGTTCACCCGCAAGGGCAATAGCGTGGTTAAAGGCACCCGCGATCAGATTGGTCCAAGTTTCGTTGGTTTTTGTAGATGCCGACAAGACTACCATTCCGTTTTCGGTTTATTATCCCCGAAGGTTCATGAGCCGACTGGCACAGCGCCGATCTAAATTACCTTCTAAGCCATGGCAACGGTTTTGAATTAAGGTGAAATTACACCAAACTTTCAACTTACGATAACTGCGCGCTAAATGCTCTCCGAATGCCTGCAATCAATCCACCTGCCCACAACCATCATCCCGCCTGCAACAACCTTGCCGCTTCATCCTTGCCAAACAAATACAACAACACCCGAAGCGCTAGGCCACGTTCGCTGGTGAGTTCGGGGTCGCGGGTGAGGATGAGTTTGGCGTCATCGCGGGCGGTTTCGAGCATGTCTTTGTGGGCGGACAGGTCAGCCAGCCGGAACGACACTTCTCCGGATTGCCGCGTGCCTAAGAGTTCACCTTCGCCGCGGAGTTTCAAATCCTCTTCGGCGATGCGAAAGCCATCTTCAGTTTGCCGCATGATATCCAGCCGCGCGCGGGCGGTGGCGCTGAGCGGGCCTGCGTAAAGCAGAACGCAGCTTGAAGGCTTGTCGCCGCGCCCGACACGGCCGCGCAATTGGTGGAGTTGCGCAAGGCCAAAACGTTCAGCGCTTTCGATCACAATGATGGTGGCATCGGGCACATCAACGCCGACTTCGATGACGGTGGTGGCGATCAAAAGCGGCGTTGCGCCGGTGCGGAAGGCTTCCATGGCGGAGTCTTTTTCGCTCGTGCCCATGCGCCCGTGAATGAGGCCCACTTGGCCTTTGAAGCGTTTTGTCGCCCATTGGTGGCGCGTTTCGGCTGAAATAATGCCCTCCAGCTCGTCGCTGTCTTCCACAAGCGGGCAAATCCAATAGATTTTTGCGCCCTCGGCCATTACGGTTTCAATCCGCGCGGCGAGATCATCC
>JANMFT010000111.1:0-6744 GCA_031374255.1 Limoniibacter sp.
CGCTTGCGGCCATGATGGCCATACGGCGATGCTTTTGGGCGCGGCCAAACATTTGTGCGAAACCCGCAATTTTCACGGGAGCGTTGCCGTGATCTTCCAGCCGGCAGAGGAAGGCGGCGGCGGCGGGCGCGAGATGGTCAATGATGGCATGATGGAGCGTTTTAACATCCAAGAAGTTTACGGCATGCATAATATGCCGGGGCTGCCGCTTGGCCAGTTTGCCATACGGCCCGGCGCTTTTTTTGCTGCTGCCGACCAGTTTGTGATTGATGTTCAAGGCCTTGGCGGCCATGCGGCCAAACCCCACGAAGCGATCGATACGACCTTGATTGCTTCACACATCGTCGTGGCGCTGCAAATGGTAGCATCACGGATCGTTGATCCGGTTAAAGCGGTTGTAGTGTCGGTCACATCGTTTGTGACGGAAAGTCAGGCGCATAATGTGATCCCTGAGCACGTGAAGCTCAAAGGCACGGTGCGCACGCTTGATGCCGATGTGCGCGATTTGGCTGAGGCCCGCGTTGTTTCAATTGCCGAAGCCACCGCCGCTGCATTCGGCGCGAAAGCCAAAGTCACTTACTCGCGCGGCTACCCTGTGATGGTGAATGCGGAACGCGAAACCGAGTTTGCAGCAGAAGCGGCCCGAAAAGTTTCCGGCCAGTTTGTGGATGTGAATTCACCAACAATTATGGGCGGCGAGGATTTTGCCTATATGCTCAACGCACGGCCCGGCGCCTATATCTTGATCGGCAATGGCGACACCGCGATGGTGCACCACCCGAAATATAATTTCGATGATAATGCGATACCTGCTGGCGCAAGCTGGTGGGCTGAAATGGCCGAGAGCAGAATGCCGGTTGGGTAAAAATAGTGCCGCGCCCAATCTCCCCACTTGGGGGGAGATGTCGCCTCTTAGGCGACAGAGGGGGAATTCTCTTTGGTAATTTGAAGAAAGAACCCCCTCCTGTCACTGCGTGACATCCTCCCCCTAAAGGGAGAGGCGGGCGCCTATATTATCAAGCTCTATGATACCGCTACTTCCGCCCCAGCCGCAGCCATAAATCTGTGAGATGCGCCACAAACCCCAGTGATAAAAACACCAATATCCAAAGCGGGTTTGCTCCCCGCATGGCCACCAGCAATGCGAAAAGCATGGCAATGCCGGACAGCGCATTGGGGATCATCAATGCCAGACAAGATGATGTGCGGCTCCACCAGATAAACACGGATAATTCGCCGATCAGAATAAAAATCGCGATCAGCGCCACCAAGCCGTTGTTGGTGAAAAACGCGACTATAGCATCAAGCATTGGACTTTAAGCGCTTTTGGGGCTGAAGCCCAAAAGCGTGCGCACATCTTTGACAAACACCCGCATTTGCGCGCGCCAATCGCGTTTGGAAATCTGTTTGTTGAGGTAGCTTTCCCACGTGAGGCGCTGCACGTCGGGATCATCGCAGAGTTTCACAAACTGCTCGCGGCTTTTGTCACTGCGGTACCAAATTGCTTGCAACACGCCCAAAATGAAAAACACTTTACCATGGGTTTTCATGAATTTTTTGCGGGCCTGTTTGAGTGCTCCAGCTTTGCCGGTGGCCAAAAACTCTGCGGTGGCTTCAGCGCAAAGTTCTCCGGCCAGCATGGCATAATAAATACCCTCGCCCGATGATGGTGCAACAACGCCAGCAGAATCGCCGGCCAGCAAAACAGCTTTGCCATCATCCCAGCGGCGTAGTGGCTTGAGTGGTAATGGCGCGCCTTCTTTGCGGATGGTTTTGGCGTCTGCCAAACCGGCACGTTCACGTAAAATGCGGGTGGCTTCCTTCATATCGAAGTCTTTATGCGCAGTGCCGCAGCCGATGGAGGCTTGGCCTCCGTGCGGGAAAACCCAGCCGTAAAAATCCGGCGAGATTTTTCCCTCGTAGATCACGTCGCAACGGGCCGGATGGTAATTTTCGGTGTTGCAGTGAAGCGGAGCTTCCACAACTTCGTGGTATGCCAAAACATATTTCGGTGTTTTATTGGGGCCGAGCGCGGCTTTGCGCACCGGTGATTTTGCGCCGTCTGCGCCAATGATGGCACGGGCGGTGTAGGTAATGGCCTCGTGGCCAACAGTTTTGGCTTCAAAATGCGCGACCACTGCGCCATCATCACGGTAGTCAAGCGATTTGAATGTGCCGGTAAATTTGGTTGCGCCCGCCGCATAGGCGCGTTCCCGCAAGTATGGGTCGAAGGTATCACGGTCGACCATGCCGACATAGCCGATATCGCCGATGGCCATATCGATGTATTTGCCGGATGGCGCGATCATGCGGGCAGCGCCAATGCGGGCTTTTATCTCGCTTTCGTGGATATTAAAATCGCGGATGGCTTTGGTGGGAATTGCGCCGCCGCAAGGTTTGACGCGGCCTTCGCGGTCGGCCAGCAAAACGGATTTTCCACGCTTGGACAGCCATTCGGCAGCGATAGCACCGGATGGCCCGCCGCCAATGACAATCACATCAAAATCTGTAGAGGTAGCCATGATTTACTCCGCCGGTTGCAGCGTGTTGAAGGTTTGAAATTGTGGTTTTGGTGCGCCCATGCCGATGCGGATGGCGATGATGGCGCTGACAACAAACAGGCAGGCTTCAATGCCAAACACCAAGGCGTAGGAAAATGGAACATTGCCGGTGATGGCTTGCGTTGCGCTCACGCCAACCGTGCCCGAAAACCCGCCAAGCCCGAAGGCAATGGCTTGAGCTGCGCCCCAAACACCCATGCGAATACCTTCAGCAGAATTTTCTCTTTTGCTTTCCTCGCCGCTGGCTCGTCCAGAAGCCAAAGTCATCATTGCGCCGATGGCAGCAATTGAGAACATGCCGTTGAAAAAGCCCAGTGCCATCACGTTGGCTTTGAGCGGCCAATAGGCTGTTGCGCTTGCAGAAGCTGCAATGCCAGCGAGCGCTACCGCAGAACCAAGACAACCGATGATAGTAAAGCCTTTGAGCAATCGAGGGTTTCGCCCGAAGGGCATTGTTCCAACCAAGCCCACCAAAATCATGCCGATCAAAATGCCGCCATGTTGGGTGCCGGAAAGGCTGGTGGTTTGGCCCGGCGTAAAGCCGAACAGCAACCCTGCGAACGGCTCCAAAATGAGGTCTTGGGTTGAATAGGCCAGCATCGATAGGAAGATGAAAACAGTGAACAGCCGCGCTTCATCATCAGCCCATGTTTCGCGGAGGCGGTCGGTGAAGCTGGATGTGTTTGGCGTAGTTGCTTGATCTGCGTCGATGGTGGTCGCAGTTTTTTCAAGTTGGAACAAAGCAAGCGAGGTTAGTGTTATGGCAATCATGCCAGTTATCGCAGTAATCGTAATCAGCCGTTCGTGCGAATAAGGGTCAAGTAATTTGCCGGTTGTGGCGGCAGTGATCACAATACCGGCAATCATCATAATCCAAACGATGGTTGCGGCGGCGGGGCGTTTGGCGGCTGGCGTGCGGCTTGCGAGCAGAGCCAAAAGTGACGTGCCCGCCGCGCCGATGCCGATGCCGATCAACGTGTAGGCGATGCAGGCGAGCGCGAAGCCAGCCCAAAAATTGGTGCCAATAATTAAGGTGGTAGAGGCTGCGCCGGTTCCGGCCAAAGCCAACAATGCAATGCCACCGAGAATCCAGTTGCTGCGCTTGCCTTTGGAGACATCCGAGCCATGGCCGAACAATGGCCGCGAGAGTTGCACGGCGTAATGAAGGCCGACGAGAAAGCCGGGAACGATTGCGGCAAGCGACAATTCAACCACCATCACACGGTTTAGCGTTGAGGTTGTCAGCACCACCATTGCGCCAAGACATGCCTGCACCAAACCAAGGCGCACAATCGACAGCCAGCCAAATTGCTGAGCGTTCATAAGCCCAGCCCCGTGATTGCGGGAAGGGCAGTTGCAGTTACCATCATGCCGGTGACGTAAAGCAACACGCCAAAGGCGCTGACGCCGAGCGCGCGCTCAACGGGTTTGCGGCTGAACCATGTCAGCAATGCAGCTTGAACCAATGTTAAAACACCAACGGCCAAGGCATGGGTCGGTTTGCCCCAATTCAGCAATAACCCTATTACAACCGCCTGCGCGCTTAGCATTGAGAACGCTGTCCAGTAAGCTGCGCCGATCGGGCCAAGCTGAACCGGCAGGCTTTTCACACCAAGTTCAGTATCGCCTTTGATGGCTTTAAAATCATTGAGGGTGAGAATGCCGTGCGCGCCAAAACCATAGAACAGCGCGATAACGCAAGTTTGCCAAGCGGGCATGAAGCCGAGTGTTGCTGCGGCAGCGGTGAACCACGGCAGGCTCTCATAGGAAAAACCCACAGCTCCATTGCCAAACCAGCCATTCAGTTTGAGCCGGAGCGGAGGCGCGCTGTAGGCCCATGCGGCAACCAAGCCGACAAGCGTTGCGATAAATACCCAAAGGCCAAGTATGGCGGCAAAAGCAGCTGAGATTATTGTGCCTGCAATCGCTACATACAGCCCCCAATGGCCCGGCATGCGCCCTGATGGGATCACACGGTCAGGCTCGTTAATGGCGTCAACATGGCGGTCAAACCAATCATTGACCGCCTGACTGGTGCCGCAGACCATTGGGCCAGCAAGCACTACTCCACCGATGACATAGGCAATGCGGTCGGTATGAAGTCCACCGGCAAATAAGCCTGCGGAAACTGCGCCGCAGAGATAGGCCCACATCGGCGGAAACCATGTCACAGGTTTTAATAGTTCAAGAATCGCTAGCGGTGTTGGCGCGGAAAATGGCGGCGTGCCGATAGATGGCTTTTGAGGCGGCTGTTGCCGCAGCGTTGTACCGCCGGTCGTGAAATTTTGCATCACCATAGACGAATGCTAGACCCGCAGCAAAATGAGTGTCAATTCGACTAGACAGATTTAATTGTCGCAAACGATAGACAAGCAGTGATGATTACACCTCAAAATCCTCAAGGTTGTAGCGCTTGAGTTTCATATAAAGGCTTTGCCTGCTAAGACCCAAAAGATCTGAGGCCGAAGCGCGGTTATTGCCGGTTTGGCGGAGCGCGGCTTCAATGCACATTTTCTCAATCACGTCGGCAGCATCGCGGATCAGATCTTTCAGCGGCACGCGGCCCACCATAGCAGCAAAGTCGGTGGAAGTGCCGACATCGCCGGAGGGTTGAAGCTTGAAATGGGCGTCAGGCCGCGCGTTTTCTGCAATCGATACAACAATATGTTGTGTGGAGTTGCTGGCATAGACCGAGGCTGACAAGACAACCGGCACGGTGTTGCCTTGTGCATCGTTGAGCACAGATGAAAACCGCCGCACACTGCCAAGTTTTTTAAGCCGCGTCAGCAAAACGCTCATATCCACAGGTGATGCGCCGAGCCAATCGGCAATGCCGCGGCCAATGGCCTGGGTTTTGCCGGTGAGGCCCGCCAAATCAGCAAAATGCGAATTAACCTCAACAATTGTGCCATCATCTTCCAGCAGAACGCAGGCTTCCGGCAGCAAATCCATTGCCATTGCCTCGAGCGGGCGCTCGTTCAGGCGTTGATCGCCGCTACTTGTCGTGCCAAGCGATACGATCAAGTTCACGGTGCTGGTTTCGCGGAACGGGCGCACACTGACGCGAACATCGCGGCCATTGCCCATTTTGGCGTTGAGGCTGGCGGCTTCGCCTGAAAAGCGGGCACTCGTCATCAATTCGGTGACTTTGGTTTTGTCGGCAGCATCAAAAAATGCGCCTATACCTGTACCTTCGAGCTTGCGTTCTGTCAGGCCTAAAATCTCAGCAGCGGCTGGGTTGGCGTCGGCAATGCGTAAATCTGCGCCATTGATCACCAGCACAGGCCATTCTGCCAGTTTGAATTGCGCACGGTAGCGCGCGGCTTTTTCAGCGACATCGCGGTTGCGTCGCTCAAGATCAATCTGCGTGTTGATCAATTGTTGCTGCATCTCGACTTGTTTGCGCAGCTCGGTTCCAAGCGCAATTGTTCCTGCAAGGCCTTCGGCGTGCACCAGAATATATTCAACCGGCAAATCATCCATGCCGGGAACATTAAGGTTTTCTTGGCGGTGATTGACCTGGCGGCGGTGGGTCAGCGAGCGTAGTTTGATTTCAGCCAAAAGCTCGACGATTTTTTGCGTGCTTTCCGGCGTAACGGTTTCAGTGAAGTTTTTGCCCAGCCAGCTATCCGCTCCATAAAGCGCCAAGTCTGCATTGCGGTAGGCGATGTCGAGAATCCGGCCATCATCACCCAAAACCATAGCGATGGAACTTCCGGCGGACACCAATTGGCCAATGGCAGAGGCTGAAAGACGCCCGAAAACATCCTGAGCGCTGCTAAAGGAACGATGGCTTTCGCTGGTCAATTTTACATCCATGAGGGGCAGGAAATCGGCGGGCGGCAAGAGGTTTTGGAAGCGGTTTGGGTACTGATTTTGGCGGTTTTGGGCCGTGTCATCTACGACTACTGTAAACCGGAATAAACGTCAAAACAAATTGACACTTTCTCGAACCTCTTGTTTATTTAGCCGACAGCCCGAATGGGCGAGAAGTGAAGGTGGGGAGTTGAATTGGCGTCCATTGCACAAAATGGACAGGTTTTTAACGCTGATGCTGGCAGCAGCATCGCTAAAACTGCGCCAATTGGGCTTTATACGCCGGAACAACGCCGCTTGCGCGACTCAACGCGCTGGACACTTGTTCAAGGCCTGCTCGCACCATTTCAGTTTTTAGTCATGCTGA
>JANMFT010000130.1:0-4824 GCA_031374255.1 Limoniibacter sp.
CGGCGATTTGCCCCGTTGTTCAAACCAATTCGAACGAGTTTATTCTTGAACTGTTTCACGGGCCGACGCTTGCGTTCAAAGATGTGGCCATGCAGTTGATTGCGCGCCTGATGGACTACGTTTTGGCCGAACGGGGACAGCGCGCAACTATCGTCGGTGCAACTTCGGGCGATACCGGCGGCGCGGCTATTGACGCGTTTGCAGGCCGTGACCGCACAGATATGTTTATCTTTTTTCCATACGGCCGCGTTTCGCCGGTGCAGCGATTACAAATGACCAGCAATAAAGCCGCCAATGTGCACGCAGTTGCTTTGGATGGCACATTTGATGATTGCCAAGCCATCGTCAAAGGACTTTTCAACCACCACGCCTTTCGCGATCAGGTGCAGCTTTCCGGCGTCAACTCGATCAATTGGGGGCGGATTATGGCCCAGATCGTATATTTCTTCACGTCGGCTATTGCGCTTGGTGCTCCGGACAGGCCGGTGAGCTTTACTGTCCCGACCGGCAATTTTGGCGATATTTTTGCGGCCTATTCTGCAAAACGCATGGGGCTCCCGATTGATCAATTGATTATTGCGACCAATGATAATGACATTCTTGCACGCACATTTGCAACCGGCACTTATGAAATGCGCGGCGTGGTGCAAACAACATCGCCTTCAATGGATATCCAGATTTCATCAAACTTTGAGCGGCTTGTGTTCGACGCTTACGGCCGCAACCATGCTCCCGTAGTCACGGCGATGAACGGCCTCAAACAATCAGGCGCGTTTACGCTTGCACCCGAAGCGCTGGGATACATGAATGCCAACGGTTTCACAGCAGGCCGCGCTGATAAGGCTGAAGTTGCTGATACCTTGCGCGCTTTGAAAGCTGAAAGCGGCTACCGGCTTGATCCCCATACAGCCACCGGCATTCATGTTCAGCGTAAATTGCTGCACGGTGATGCGCCCGGTATCGTGCTTGCGACCGCGCATCCGGCAAAATTCCCGGACGCGGTTGAAGCTGCAACAGGCGAGCGCCCTCATCTTCCAATTTGGCTCAGCGACCTTATGGAACGGCCGGAATTTTTCGAACGTCTTCCCAATGATCAAAAAATGGTGGAAGAGTTTATTCGGGAAAAAAGACGGATATCATAAAACGTCTGGGAGGAAATTGCGTTGCCGGAAGTTCGTGTTCACCGCCTCAAAAATGGCATCACCGTTGCATCAGAATATATCGCACATGTTGAAAGCGTGTCAGTTGGGTTTTGGCTGAAAGCCGGTGCCCGCAATGAGCGTGAAAATGAGCACGGAATTGCCCATCTGCTCGAACATATGGCGTTTAAAGGCACCAGCCGCCGCTCGGCTGAACAGATTGCGGTTGAAATCGAAAATGTTGGCGGTGAGATTAACGCTGCCACATCAACGGAAAGCACATCTTATTTTGCCCGCGTTCTAAAGGATGATCTGCCGTTGGCCGTGGATATTCTGTGCGACATCCTCACGGAGTCGACCTTCGACCCGGAAGAGTTGGAACGCGAAAAGCATGTTATCCTGCAAGAAATCGGCGCGGCACACGATACGCCCGATGATGTGGTGTTTGACCGCTTTACGGAAGTTGCATGGGGCAACCAGCAGGTTGGCCGCTCGATTTTAGGCACGCCCGAAAGTGTGCAATCCATCTCCAGTCAGCAACTGAAAGACTTTGTTGCCCGCGAATATTTCGGGGAGCGCATGGTGATCGTGGCAGCCGGCAAGGTTGATCATGACCAATTGGTGCGGATGATTGAAGACCGGCTGGGCAGCATGCCGGCGACCAATTCTGCGCCGACAATCCTTGCACCGGCTTACTATACCGGCGGTGTTTTCCGCGAGACCCGCGACTTGATGGATGCGCAAATTGTGCTGGGCTTTGAGGGTCGTGCCAATCTGGCGCGCGATTTTTATGCCAGCCAAGTTTTGGCCATGCTGCTTGGCGGCGGTATGTCATCGCGGCTTTTTCAACAGGTGCGCGAAAAACGCGGACTTTGCTATTCGATCTATTCGTTTCACTGGAGTTTTTCCGACACCGGAATTTTCGGCATTCACGCTGCCACGCAAAAGGAAGATATCGCTGAATTGCTCAGCGTAGTGCGCGACGAAGTGATGAAAGTGGCTGATTTTGTTGATGTCGCCGAAGTTGACCGCGCACGTGCGCAATTTCGTGCCGGATTGCTGATGTCGCAGGAAAGTGCAGTAAGCCGTACCGGCCAAATCGGGCGTCAATTGCTGCTCCATGGCCGCACCTTGGAAATGCAAGAAACAATGGACAGGCTTTCTGCCATCACCCCCGACCGCCTCACTGATTTGGCAGCGCGCATGTTCAACACCACACCAATGACCTTGGCGGCGTTGGGACCTCTTGAAAATTTAGCTGGTATTGAAGATTTGGGCATGGGGTTGATGGCCGCGCCTCACCTCAAACTTGCAGCCGCGGAATAAAGCGGGCCCGGCCTGATGTTCGGTTTGTTGAAACCTTCGGGCCCGATACTGGAAGGCCAAAACATAATCTTGCGTCTTCCAGCAAAAGCGGATTTTTCTGCTTGGAAAATCCTACGCTTTGCGAGCCGCGCAGAACTCACGCCTTATGAGCCACGCTGGCCCGAACATGAACTTACCCGGTCGGCGTATAGTGCACGGGTCAAACAGGCATACAATTTGGCAATCGAAGGCGAAGCGTATCAATTTTTAATTTTTGATAAAAGAAGTACTACGCTGCTCGGCGGCATAACGCTTGGCAATATCCGGCGCGGTGCCGCACAAACCGGCGAGATTGGCTATTGGCTCGGCACCAAGTTTTGCGGTCAGGGCTTTATGCGTGATGCGGTTTTCACTGTTTTGAAATACGCATTTGTGAACCTTTGTTTGCATCGCGTCGAAGCAGCCTGTATTCAAGGCAATGCACGCTCGGTTGCGTTGCTCCAGCATTGCGGGTTTCACTATGAGGGTTCTGCCCGCGCCTACCTTGAAATTGATGGCCGCAGGCAAGACCACCATCTTTATGCCTGTTTGCCGTCTGATGTTTAAAACTGCTGGTTTTGAAAGCTGTTGCATTAAACGATGAAAGTATGGTTCCGCTTTGCGTTGGTATTGCTTTTGCCGTTTTTCATGGCAGCGAACTCTTATGCGGTAGAACCGATCCGCGTTTCGCAAAATGATGTTGCGCTCGATTTGACCAAAGCCATCGAGATTTCCACTGGAAAAGGCGATGCTTTTCAAGTTTCTGCCGCTCCTGCTGCCGACGGCATTGTGCGCCGCATTGAAATTCGTGCTGTCAGCCAAGCACCGAGCGGCAATTGGGCCGTGTTTGCGCTCGCAAACCCGACCGATCAACAACTTGACCGGCTCATTGTTGCACCGCACTTCCGTCTGGCAGGTTCCGGCGTGATGTGGCCGGATCTGGGTTCACCGCGTATCGTCAATATCACGCCATCTGAGGGCTTTGCACTTGACCGCGTGCCCGCGGAATCTGCCGATGTTTTTTCAGTCACGCTCAACCCCGGCAGTGTGGTGACGTTTGTTGCCGAAATGGCCAGCGGGCGCTTGCCGGAAGTTCAGGTGTGGGAACCGGAAGCTTATAAAGACACCCAAAATGCCTTTACGCTTTATAAAGGCATCGTGCTTGGTATTTCCGGTTTGCTGGCGTTGTTCTTGACAATTGTGTTCGTCGTGCGCGGCACATCATTGTTTCCCGCAACAGCGGCGCTCGCATGGGCCGTGCTGGTTTATGTGGCAATAGATTTTGGTTTTTTGAGCCGCATCATTGCCATTGCGCCGGGCGGTGAACCGGTCTGGCGGGCCGGTGTTGAAGTTGCGCTGGCCGCAATTCTGGTGCTGTTTTTGTTTGCTTATTTGCGGCTTAACCGCTGGAATACCCGGATCAGTATTTTGGCGGTTGCCTGGCTGGTGGCGCTGGCGATTCTCGCCTTTGTTGCCGTCATCAACCCGTCTATCGCAGCGGGCGTAGCGCGGTTTTCATTTGCTGGAACGGTGATGCTCGGCGTGCCGCTGATCGTCTATCTTGGCCTTCAAGGTTATGACCGCGCGGTCATGCTGGTGCCGACGTGGATTTTAATGCTGGCATGGCTGCTTGCCGGTTGGATGACCGTAACCGGCCAGATCGACAACCCGATTATCCAGTCGGCGCTGTCAGGCGGCTTGGTGTTGATCATCGTGCTTTTGGGTTTTACGGTGATGCAGCATGCCTTCACCGGCGGCGCAGTTGAACAGGGTTTGTTCAGCGATCTCGAACGCAAAGCGCTGGCGTTGACCGGCTCCGGCGACATCGTGTGGGATTGGGACGTGCTGCGCGACCGGATTGCGGTTGTTCCGGATATTTCAGAAAAACTTGGCCTTGAACGCAATTCGCTGTCGAATGCACCGGTGCAATGGCTGGCATTTCTGCACCCCGAAGACCGTGAGCGTTTCCGCACCACATTGGATGCAGTGATCGACCATAAAAAAGGCCGGATAGCTGACGAGTTTCGTTTGCAAACCCCAAGCGGGCGGCTGGTTTGGTACGCACTTCGTGCCCGGCCCGTTATCGGACATGATGGTGAAGTGATGCGCTGCATTGGCACAATGGCAGAAATCACTGAGCAAAAACTTTCGGAAGCACGGCTGCTGCATGACGCTGTCAATGATAATTTAACCGGCCTTCCCAACCGCGAAATGTTCCTGAGCGCGCTCAATTCTGCCTTAAAAATCTCTGAGCCGGATGGACTTCGCCGCCCCACGATTTTTTCAATTGATTTTGATCGCTATCGCCTCGTCAATGAAAGCCATGGCTTGCAGGCTGGCG
>JANMFT010000297.1:0-7378 GCA_031374255.1 Limoniibacter sp.
GCGGTTTCCACACCCAATGGAATCATTGCCGGTCAGGCTTGGGAAAGCGAAGATAATATTGATCTTCGAACCTACCACCGCACCAAAACCGGCGCGCTGTTTGTGGCCGCAACCGCCGTTGGCGCTATTGCTTCTGAAAGCGATCCACAGCGTTGGATGGGCTTCGGTGATGCGCTTGGTGTTGCTTATCAGATCGCTGACGACTTGCACGATTATGCAGCAACGAGCGGCGATATGGGCAAACCTTGCGGACAGGATGCCGCCCTTGGCCGCCCGAACGCAGCTGCCCAAAACGGCATTGCCGCAACGTTGGAATTGCTCAAACAACAGGTAAAAGCCGCCGTGGATGCAGTGCCGGATTGCCAAGGTGCTGATGCACTGAAAGCCATGGTTGCCGGTGAAGCCAAACGCCTTGTACCAAAAGATCTACTGCAAAGCGCAGCTTAATTTGACGCGTTTTTGAGTGATGGCCGCCCCTGACATTATGCCGGAAATTGCCGTGCAATCACTTAAAATCCGCTTCCGCCAATGGCGCAACCGCATGGTGGCCAACCCGAAATTTCAGGCGTTCTGCACTAAAGTTCCCGGGCTGTCTCATTTTGCGCAAAGCCGCGCCAATGCCCTTTACGGGCTCACTGCAGGCTTTGTTTACTCCCAAATTTTTGCATCCTGCGTGAATTCAGGCGTTTTGGACGCCTTAAATGGTCAGCCGCAGCCAATTTCAGCACTTTCTCTCAAAACCGGTCTCACTCTTGATGCCACCGGCCGTCTGCTCAGCGCAGCCGAAAGCTTGGGCCTTGTGACAGAGGTTGAGTCCGGCGTTTGGGCGCTTGATGATCTGGGAGCAGTTGCAGCCAACGACCCCGGCATTCTGGCCATGGTACGCCATCATAATCTGCTTTACGCTGATCTCGCCAACCCCATTGCACTGCTCAAACAGCGGTCGCGCGACACCGGCATAGCGCGGCTTTGGGCCTATTCCGCCAACCCTGAACCGGCGGGTATCAATTCCGAAGATGCGCGTGTCTATTCAGAATTGATGCGCATCAGCCAGGATGCTGTTGCCCGTGAAGTGCTCGCCGCGCATGATTTCAGTATCTACCGCGAAGTGGTCGATGTCGGCGGCGGTCATGGCAGATTCCTGTCGCGAGTTGCGGCGCAAACGCCAAAACCCAATCTTCATTTATTTGATCTCCCCCCCGTTGCTGCGCAGGGCAAAATCGCTCTTGAGGCAGAAGGTTTGGCCTCAAGATTGAAAACTACCGGCGGCAGCTTCTTTGATGAAACTGTCCCGAAAGGCGCAGACTGCTACACACTCGTGCGCGTACTTTATGATCACGATGATGATGCAGCCTTGCGCATTTTGAGAGCTGTTCGCGCCGGCATGCAGCAAGGCGCAACCTTAATCATCGCCGAACCGATGGGGGGCACAAAAGGCGCGGCTGCCCATGTCTACGCATACTTTTCGTTTTATCTTTTAGCGATGGCATCTGGCCGCTGCCGCAGCGCAAAAACTCATATGGCGCTTGCCAGAAAAGCTGGTTTTAGTTCTGCAAAATCAATCCGCACCGGCCAGCCGCTTTACACAGGTTTGGTCATTGCAAAAGTCTGAATGATAACCTTTTTTGAGATACTTTTCAGGTTGGGCATTAGACTATTATCAAGCGGACTTTACAGCCAAAAGTGTAAATTGAAATTGACATTCATCCCCGTCTCTTTAGTTTCGAGACTGAAATAAAGAGGAAATGCGCACCGTCGCATTTATGTTGCAATGCACTCTACCGCCGTCGTTTTTGACCGTCCACGCCAGCTGGCTCTTAAGCCGCTGCTGATACGTGAGCGTGATGAAACCACCTGTATTGTTGATGTTAAATGGAGCGGCATTTCCACCGGAACCGAGCGTCTCTTATGGGATGGCAGCATGCCGGAGTTTCCGGGCATGGGCTATCCGCTGG
The DNA here is from genome assembly GCA_031374255.1 of Limoniibacter sp. Lineage (GTDB taxonomy): Bacteria > Pseudomonadota > Alphaproteobacteria > Rhizobiales > Rhizobiaceae > JALOTE01. The sequence goes on from JANMFT010000297.1 coordinate 1,956, forward strand.
TGCCGGGCTATGAATCCGTCGGGCGCATTGCCAAAGGCGGCGCAGCCGGCAAATTCAATGAAGGCGATCTGGTGTTTGTGCCGGGCGCTAAAAGCTTCACCGATGTTAAGAACCTGTTTGGCGCAACAGCATCGTGCCTAGCAGCAGATGCTTCCAAGCTCGTGAAAATGCCTGAGTCGCTCGGCCATAACGCAACTTTAATGAGCTTGGCTGCGACAGCTTACCATGCCGTGTATGTCGCCGGTGCCAATGTTGATCTGATTATCGGCCACGGTGTTTTGGGCCGCTTGGTTGCCCGTGTCGCCATGGCCATGGGCCTTGAAGCACCCGTGGTTTGGGAAACAAATCCGACGCGCCGCAAAGGTACGGATGGCTATGAAATCATTGCGCCGGAGAAAGACTTAAAACGCAATTATCGCTCTGTGCTTGATGCCTCCGGTGATGCAGGCATTCTGGACTTGGCAATCGGGCGATTGGCCCGCAATGGCGTTGTGACCCTGGCTGGCTTCTATTCGCAGCCTCTGTCTTTTGCATTTGCACCGGCCTTTATGCGTGAAGCGACCATTTGCGTCGCGGCTGAATTTACGGCAGCCAATATCGATTCTGTTTTGACACTCATCGATAGCGGCGACCTGTCGCTTGATGGCTTGATTTCACATGATGCAGCGGCGGTTGACTGCGCGCTGGCCTATGACACGGCCTTCCGCGATCCGTCTTGCACAAAAATGATTTTGAATTGGAACCACGCAGCATGAGTGAAGGTATGGTCACCGAAGGAATTGCGCTGAGCTATTCAGAGCGCTTACGCGATGAAGCAAATGTCGAGCCAGATGCGCCCGTAATTGGCGCTGTGAAAAAAGAAACCCAGATCATTGCTATCTATGGCAAGGGCGGCATTGGCAAATCGTTCACGCTCGCCAATCTGTCTTATATGCTGGCGCAGCTTGGCAAAAAAGTCTTGCTGATCGGCTGCGACCCTAAATCAGATACGACATCACTGTTGTTCGGCGGCAAAGCCTGCCCCACCATCATCGCGACGTCATCCAAGAAGAAAGAAGCCGGCGAAGAAGTTAAAATTGGCGATGTTTGCTTCAAACGCGATGGCGTTTACGCCATGGAGCTTGGCGGGCCGGAGGTTGGGCGTGGTTGCGGCGGACGCGGCATCATCCATGGCTTTGAAATCCTTGAGAAACTCGGCTTTCATGAGTGGGATTTTGACTACGTTTTGCTCGACTTTTTGGGCGACGTGGTTTGTGGTGGCTTCGGCCTGCCGATCGCCCGCGATATGTGCCAGAAGGTCGTCGTCGTTGGCTCTAACGATTTGCAATCGCTTTATGTTGCCAACAACGTTTGCTCGGCGGTCGAATATTTCCGCAAACTCGGCGGCAATGTGGGCGTCGCCGGCATGGTGATCAACAAAGACGATGGCACGGGTGAAGCCGCTGCATTTGCCGCCGCCGTTGGCATTCCAGTTCTTGCGTCAGTGCCACAAGATGAAGACATCCGCCGCAAAAGCGCAAACTATCAAATCATTGGCACGCCCGGCACACGTTGGGGGCCATTGTTTGAGAGCCTCGCCACCGCGCTTGGGGAAAGCATTCCGCATCGCCCTAACCCTATGACACCGGACGGCTTGCTCGGCCTGTTTGATGACTCATTGACCGGCGGCAACTTTACGCTGGTGCCTGCCACCATCGAAGATATGTGCGCTGCCAACACCATCAACCGGCCTTCACTTGAGGTGGTTTATGATGCCGTCTAATTATCGCTCAAATCTCATCAGCGCTGCCGGAGTTCGTCATGGATGATCTTGGCGAAACCGGCATTTTGAACGAAGCTGAAGCCATTGCGGTTGCAGGTTCCGATGCCGTTCCCTCAAGTGAATCTGTCGGCTGCCATTCCGGCGCTGAGCAACTCAAGGCTGCCGCCATTGCAGCCGGTAATGGCGAAATGCTCGCGCAGTTTGCCGCTGATTATCCAAAGGGGCCGCATGAGCAGCCGCAATCCATGTGTCCGGCATTCGGGTCCTTGCGCGTTAGCCTTCGTATGCGCCGCGTTGCCACTATTTTGTCGGGTTCTGCCTGCTGCGTTTACGGGCTGACATTTACCTCGCACTTTTACGGAGCCAAACGCTCTGTCGGCTATGTGCCGTTTAATTCTGAAAGCCTGGTTACCGGCAAACTCTATGAAGACATCCGCGATGCCGTGCATTTGCAGGCCGACCCTGAACTTTATGATGCAGTCATCGTCACCAATTTGTGTGTGCCGACAGCATCTGGCGTTCCGCTTCGGTCGCTGCCACGTGAAATCAATGGCGTGCGCATTGTCGGCATTAATGTGCCGGGCTTTGGTGTGCCAACCCACGCGGAAGCCAAAGACGTTTTATCCGGTGCAATGCTGCAATATGCCAGTGAAGAAGTTGCCGCAGGCCCGGTGCAAGCCCCTAGGGGCGGTGTTTCTGAAAAACCAACCATAACCTTAGTCGGCGAAGTATTTCCTGCCGATCCCGTAATCATTGGCGCAATGCTAGAGCCTATGGGCCTTGCCTGCGGCCCAGTTGTGCCCGTGCGCGAATGGCGCGAACTTTATGGCGCGCTTGATTGCGCCGCCGTTGCCGCTATCCATCCGTTTTACACGGCATCCATCCGTGTGTTCAAAAACGCTGGCCGCCCGATTGTGGGGTCAGCGCCGGTTGGTGTTGAAGGCACTGACGCTTGGCTTCAAGCCATCGGCAAAGCCTGCAATGTTGATCAAGATAAAATTGATGCCGCCCGCAACCAGTTTGGCGCTGCGATCAAAGCTGCCATTGCAGCGAGTCCGATCAAAGGCACAATTACGTTATCTGGCTATGAAGGCTCAGAATTGTTGGTTGGCCGCCTGCTTGTCGAATGCGGCGCAGATCTCAAATATGTCGGCACGGCCTGCCCCAAAACCGAATGGTCAGCTGATGATGCGGCGTGGCTCAAAGCCCGCGGCGTTCATGTGCAATATCGTGCCTCACTTGAGCAAGATTTAGCCGCCATGCGCGCCTTTTCGCCAGATTTGGTGATTGGCACAACGCCGGTTGTGCAAAAAGCCAAAGAAGCCTCAATCCCATCGCTGTATTTCACCAATCTGATTTCTGCGCGGCCTTTGATGGGCCCCGCTGGCCCGGCTAGTTTGGCGGTGACGATCAACCAAGCGATTTCCAACAAAGCCCGCTTTGACCGCATGTCGGAATTCTTCGGCGAAACCGGCAAAGGCGACAATGCCGGTATCTGGGAAGAAACCCCGGTTGACCGGCCCGCTTTCCGCAAAAAATTTGCAGCCAAAGCTGCGATGGCCAAAAACGCCGTCGATAATGGCGAGGCGGTGGGAACATGACGCTGGTCATTGATCACGATAGAGCTGGTGGCTATTGGGGCTCGGTCTATGTGTTTGCAGCCATCAAAGGCTTGCAAGTGATCATCGACGGCCCGGTCGGTTGTGAAAACCTGCCAGTCACGTCCGTCTTGCATTACACTGACGCACTGCCGCCGCATGAATTGCCGATAGTTGTCACCGGCCTTGGCGAAGATGAGCTTGGCCAGCACGGCACTGAACAATCCATGCGCAACGCCCGCGCGGTGCTCGACCCTAATTTACCTGCCGTCGTTGTGACAGGTTCAATCGCTGAAATGATCGGCGGCGGCGTTACGCCCGAAGGCATGAACATCCAACGCTTTTTGCCGCGCACAATTGATGAAGATCAGTGGCAGTCAGCTGACCGCGCCTTGAAATGGCTGTGGACAGAATACGGCCCTAAAAAAGGCCGTGTGCTTCCGCTTCGTGCCCGTAAAGAGGGCGCAAAACCCAAGGTCAATATTTTGGGCGCTATCTATGGCACGTTCAATATGCCGTCTGATTTGGCTGAAATCCGCCGTCTCGTCGAAGGCATTGGCGCTGAAGTCAACATGACCTTCCCGCTTGGCAGCCATTTGGCTGATGTCAGCAAATTGGCAGATGGCGAAGTCAACATTTGTCTCTACCGTGAGTTTGGCAGGCTGCTGTGTGAAGCGCTTGACCGGCCTTATTTGCAAGCGCCGATCGGCATGCATTCAACCACGGCTTTCCTGCGCACGCTTGGCGATATGCTTGGCCTTGACCCTGAGCCATTTATTGAGCGCGAAAAACATACGACCTTAAAACCCATGTGGGATTTGTGGCGCTCTGTGACGCAGGATTTCTTTGCGTCGTCCACCTATGCTATTGTTGCAACTGAAACCTATGAGCGCGGTATCAAAAATTTTCTGACGGAAGAGATGGGACTGCCGCTGGCCTTCGCGTTCCAGCGCAAACCGGGTATTAAACCTGATAATGAAGCCATCCGCTTGGCCATTAAAACCAAAGCGCCAATGGTGATGTTCGGTTCGTTCAATGAACGGATGTACCTGGCGGAAGCCGGTGCAAAATCGAGCTATATTCCAGTGTCGTTTCCGGGCGCCATTATCCGTCGCCATCCCGGCACGCCCATCATGGGTTATTCGGGTGCAACTTGGCTGATCCAGGAAATTTGCAACGCACTGTTTGATACGCTGTTCAATATTATCCCGCTCGGAACTGAGATGGATGCCGTCGAACCGACGCCGGCCCGCAAAACCATTGCATGGTCACTCGAAGCACAACAGGCACTTGATGAGGCTGTCGACCACGAGCCGGTCATTGCCCGCATTTCGGCGGCCAAACGCCTGCGCGATTCTGCCGAACATTACGCCCGCCGTGAAGGCATGCCGCGTGTTGAACCCCATCACGTCACCGGAGCGCGCCGCGGCCAACTTTATGGACAAAAAGCATGAGCATTCAGGCTTTAAAATTTTCAAACGGGGAAGGAACCCTGACGATGAGTGAAGTTTCAATTGCATCCCATCAAGCCAAACGCCGCCAGAGCCGCATCTCTATGGCTGAAACCATTGAGTTTCGTTTCATCGTGGCGGTTTCGTTTGCTGTCTGCCTCGTTGGGTTCGCAGCGCGCCGCATCAGTGGCCGTGCACCCAAAGGCCAAAGCTACATGCAATGTGTCCGCGACGCTCGCGCATCAGCCCATGCTGCTGCCGGTTATGCGTTTCGTGCCTGATTGAACAGTTTCGCGTGGTGCAGCCTGCCCACGTGGTTTTAGTTTTACCGGAGTCAAACCCGGTGAATATCGCCCTGATGTTGCGTTCTGCAACTAAGGCAAACCCTGCTGCGGGGCCCGCAGCGCCTGTGACTAGGAGGTAAGTTATGTCCAGTCCTAATACCGTTTCGCTTTCGGGCTTGTCCGAAGGCGAGGCACAAGAGTTTCACCGCTTTTATTTGCAAGGCATGTACATGTTCACCGCGATAGCCATTGTTGCACACGTTCTCGTGTTCATCTGGCGTCCTTGGATTGTGTGAGGGAAAAGCACCATGTGGAGAATCTGGATGGT
>JANMFT010000306.1:0-13006 GCA_031374255.1 Limoniibacter sp.
GGCTTGACCCCGAGGCGCTCAACGGCACCAATCACATGAAGCTCTATGTGTTTGGTGATGCCTCAACCGGCCATGTCAATTTGGTCGCGCAGCTCGACAATCTCGGTAAAGGCGCATCGGGCGCGGCGGTGCAAAATTTGGATTTGATGCTGCGTGCTTAAATGAGCAGCGGTTTTGCGTACTCACCTTTGGCACCGCGCCAATGGGCAACGGCAAAGCCAAGCACGATAAGACCCATCGCCTGGTGCATAAGGCCCCAAGATAGCGGCACCTGCATCACCAAGGTTATAATGCCAATGAGCGCCTGGCAGGTTATCAACGCCGCGAGTATTACGGCTCGGCGGGCATGTGTTGCCCCTGCCCCTTCGCGCGAAACCGTGCGCCATAGATGCACGAATGCAGCCGCGAAAATAGCGTAAGCCGACATGCGGTGGATGAACTGTACTGTTTTAGGGTTTTCAAAAAAATTGCGCCAAGCAGGCTCAAGCAGCAGCAATTGGTCGGGTATAAAACGCCCGTCGATCAGCGGCCACGTGTTAAAGCTGTAACCGGCGTTAAGTCCCGCTACCAAACCGCCAATATAGATCTGTGAGAGCACCAGCAATGCCATAATCATAGCGCCTGTTTCAGTTGCAGTCGACGCTCTCCGCCCGTCATGCGGCGCAAGCCCGCGCGCGACCCACATCGTACCGGCAAAGATGATGGAGGCCAAAGTCAGATGCGTGGCCAGCCGGTATTGGCTAACATCAGTGCGTTCGGTCAGTCCTGACGACACCATCCACCAGCCGATAAAGCCTTGAAGGCCGCCTAAGGCCAGCAAAACAAGGAGGCGTGGTTTTAGAGGTTGTTCCAACCTGCCCACGATCCAGAAAACGGCCAAAGGCAGGGCAAACACCAAACCAACAAATCGCGCCAGAAACCGATGCGCCCACTCCCACCAGTAAATCACTTTAAAGGCTTCCATGGTCATGCCTTTATTGATTTCCTGATATTCTGGAATTTGGCGGTATTTTTCTAGCTCTTGCTGCCATTCGGCTAATGATAGCGGCGGGATCACGCCATGTATGGGCTTCCATTCAGTGATCGACAGGCCGGAATCGGTCAAGCGTGTCGCGCCACCAACGACAACCAGTGCAAAAAGTACAAGCAAAACGGTGTAGAGCCAATAACGCACTGCCCGGCGATTGTCGGTTTTGTGAGTAACTCTTTGGAGTGAAATCGCAGACATAATTTTAGCCTTTTTGCTAACAGGTCATCGCGCCAAACTTAGATGTTTCGCAAGCCAAGAATGCGTGAGCCACGCGCGGCAAGCCGTCGCGCGTGATGATCATTTGCTTCTGCGGGCATTTGCCTTAGTTTATGTATTAGCGAGGTCTGCAATGCCCATTCGAATAAAAAAACTGATTGGAACTTTTTTACTTGTTGCTCTGGTCGTGATTTACGCACTCATCGCGACCATTATTGCTGTTGCGCAGTTAGGACAGTCGCATTGGCTGACACATTTGGCATTCTTCGCATTTTCCGGCCTGTTGTGGATTGTCCCTGCAATGTTCATCATTAAATGGATGGCAGGGCCGCAACCTGCCAAAGAATAGCAACGTTAACCACGCTGCTCGACCGAATATTCACCCATTTCACTTATGAATGTCGCAGGCGAATGACGGTGGACCGCGATGTCTGGGGTGGCGATACCAACACAGCACCTTAAAAAGGTTGAAATTGGTGTGCCGGTGGCCGCTGCGCTTGATGTTGCCTTTTTGCCGTTTTCTGAAGGAATTGCAAAACTCGAAAGTATCAGCCGCAAGGGGAGCCATGGGTTTTCATGTGCGCCACATTGGGTTGGCCATTGGGCGGGGCATGTCAATTCAAACATAATTTTTGTCACGGCTATGCAGCACGGCCAAATCAAGCTTATTTTACCGCTTGAAGTTGTGAGAAAATCCGGTTTGCTTGTGGCGCAATTTGTTGGCGGCAGCCACGCTAACGCCAACTTCCCGGTCACGCTTGCACCATTGTCCAAAGCTGAAGCATGTTCTTTCCTCGATGCACTGGAGCATGGCCTCAGACAAAAGCCATGGTCAATTGACGTGATCATGCTTGAGCGCCAACTTGACCGGCTTGAGGGCATTGAGAACCCCTTGCTCGCCAAAGGCTCCTCCATCAGCCCCAATGTTTCACTGCATTTGGATGTCAGTCAAAGTTTTGACACTGTTCTTGAAGCCCGCTCCGGCAAGCGCAAACGCAAACGCTACAGGTCACAACAGCGGAAGTTTGAAGCAGCGGGCGGATTTGAAATTCTTGATCCAGCGCCAGAAACTGATTGCGGCTCTTTACTAGAGACTTATTTTGCTATGAAAGCCGATCAGCTAAAGGGCAAAGGCGTTGCCAATGTGTTTGGCAACACCCGCGAACAGGCGTTTTTCAAAGCGTTGTTTGCCGATGAAGGCCCGCATTACGACCATAAGTTTTACTTGAGCTGTCTGAATGTCGGAAGCAAAACCCGGGCAATTTATGGCTCATCCCTGCATGGTTCACGGCAAATGGTGCATTTCACGGCTTTTGCCAATGACGCATTAACGCCCGCAAGTCCCGGTGATTTTCTCAATTTCGTATTGATTGAAGCAGCGTGCAAAAATGGAATTGAGACCTATGACCTCGGAATAGGGGATGAAGGCTATAAACGTTCATGGTGCGATGTTGAAACGTGGCATCGCGATACTGTGATCGGCGTTTCCCTGCGCGGCAAATTGGCAAAAATTCAATTTGGCGCAATCGGTTCAACGAAACGCTGGATCAAAAACAACGAAAAGCTGTGGAGCATTGCAAAGCGCATTCGCAAGTTCAAAGCTGGAAAGACCACCGACCAACAATCAGCCGGCAGTGCTGAAGACGGCTCGGAACTTTAAGCTGCGTTACGCCTCAGTATTGGTGTCACGCGCAGACACCCTTCAACGCCGCCGAGAGCATCAACAACTTCCAAGGCTGCCGGGCCATCGGCCTTTACAGCACTGATAATAATGCTGCTCATAAAGTCTTCATCGACAACCAGGCTAAGCATTTCCAGATCGGCTGCGCCGCATTCGATCACCATGACTTCGCACGTTCTATTCAGTTCTCGCAAAATTTCCGGCAGACGGTCTGCGTTGCGCATGGCTTTAGCACTGCTTGCAGTACCTCGTGCCACTATCTTAGCGTCAGAATAAAGATCATCCTGAATGCTTTCAGCCAATGAAATATCACCGCATAATAAATTGGTAAGGCCATTGGCAGTTGCGTTATCAAGCATAGTGCGGGTCGCAATCGCACTCGTTGTCAGATCAACGACAACAACATTCATACCATCATCTGCCATCCGACGCGCAATCATCACAGCGCCTGCAGCACCGGGATCGCCCTCTGGTGAAACAAATATGGCCCGCTGGCAACCTGATGCGATCAGCTCATTGGCAACACTATCCACGCGTTGATCAATGGGCACCAAATCAGCCGGATCTATGGCTGGAGCCGTTACAGTTTTGCGTTTGCCAAGGAGACTTGGGCTCACGGCTGCAGGAGCTTCATGAGCGGTGTCAGCTTCAGCAAATATCGGTTCTTCGACCTTGGCCTCCACTATATTCGTCGCAAAATTTGTGCGGCGCATGGCGCGACCCGAAAACAATTCGCTCAGCAAAGCACCCATCACGCCAGCCAAAAGTCCGGCAAAGAAGGCAGCGATCGTAATTGGTATTTTCTTTGGAAAATAGGATTCAGATGGAAGCGGTGCTTTGGCAATAATGCGGGCATCCGCAGGCACATAATTATTATCAGTCCTGGCTGAAGCCTCACGGAAACGCGCCAAATAACTTTCAAGCAATTGACTTTGCGCGTTGGCCTCACGCTCCAGAGCACGCAGTTCAACACTTTGTCCGCCCGCACGCGCGGCTTCGGATTTGAGGCGGTTGAGATCAATCACCAGTTGCTGTTCGCGCTTGCGCGCCGTATCGGCAAGAGTATCAAGACTGACCAGTACTTTTCTGGCCTCGGTTCGAATTTGTCCGTCAAGATCATTAAGCTGCGAACGCAGGGATTTGAGTTTTGGGTGGCCATCCATCAAGCTCACTGACAAGTCAGCAATATTTGTAGCAATATCAACGCGCTTTTCACGCAAGCGATCAATCAGGCTCGAGGATTGAACTGATGGCAGCGTATCAAGAGACGCACCTGAGGCCAAAGCCGCACGCATTGCCGCCGAGGTTGCTTCCGCAGAGCCACGGTTGGCGCGAACGCGTGACAACTCAGAAGATAACTCACCGAGTTGCTGCGTTGCCAAAGTTGATTGGTTTTGCCCATCGAGAATGTCAGCGCTGGCTTTGAAATCAGCAACGCGGGCTTCAGCTGTTTTCACCCGTTCACGAAGTGCATTGATTTCGGGCTGCAAAAATTCAGCAGCGCCAGAGTTAATCGACTGCTTATTGTCGCGTTGCAATGCCAGATAGGCTTCGGCCAATGCGTTTGGAACAGCCTCTGCTAGTTTTGGGTCTTTCGATGAAAACTTAACAACCACAACACGCGAATCTTTTACCGGAAAGACTTCCAGTTTTTCTGTCATCGCTTTAAGCACCCGCAAATCCGGTGCTACATCAAGCGGGTTGTCGATCAAACCAACTGTAACCAATGCCTGCGAAAACATATTCATGTTTGCAGCTTCATCGAATTCTTCGAGGTTGGACAAATTGAGGTCGGTTGCAATTTTGCGCAGAAGGTCAGTCGACTTCAAGATTTCGACCTGGCTGGCCACAGCTTCAGGGTTCATCACGCTGTCGTTCGGATCAGACGATGGTTGGCCTCCGGTTGCGGGCTGAGTAAATACACTTTCACCAGATTCAATAAGCAGCCGTGTTTCACTTTGATATTTTGGGCTGACTATGCTGGAGCCAATAAGTGCTAAAACCGCACAGCTTGCAGCCAAAATTCCGATCCGCATTTTTTTGCGCCAGACAGCCGAAGCCAAGGCAGCAAGATCAATATCCACATCCCGATCTTGGTTCAAATTGCCGGACATCTGACACTCCACACGCGAACTCGACCGCACATACACGGCGGCATTTGAGCGCGAGTGTAAATAAACTTGGTAACCGCAGGGTTAAGATTGAACTGCCTCCACCTCAAGAAAACTGCTGGTTTGTCTCAATATTCACACAACATAACGAACTCTTTTACCGTCGATTAACCCTAACAAGGTGATAACGGCAACTTGAAGGGCGAACCCTGCCCCGTTTTTAGTGGTGAATGAGTATGGCTGCGTGGTTTCGCTCAACAGTTCTTATCGTGGCGGCGCTGGCCATAGCGGCCTGCTCTGGTTACAGGCCCGCGCCATCAGCTTTCCATGAGGCGCTCAACTACCCCTATGTGTTGGGTGAAGGCGATAAGGTTCGTGTAACTGTGTTTGATCAAGAAGGCCTTACAAACACCTATGCTGTCGATCAATCGGGTTATATTGCTTTTCCGCTGGTAGGTGCAGTGCCGGCTCGCGGATTGACGGCCCAGCAGCTTGAAGGAAAAATTGCCGGTGCTTTACAAGGTGGCTTTGTGCGTAACCCGGATGTGACAGTAGAAATCGATACTTACCGTCCGATTTTCATTATGGGTGAAGTTGGTGCGTCTGGCCAATATGCTTTTGTTCCGGGCATGACAGTGCAAAAAGCCATTGCTGTTGCCGGTGGATTTAATGCCCGTGCCAACCAAAATGATGTTGACGTAACCCGTCAAATAAACGGCAAATTATTGACCGGTCGCGTATCGATTTCGGATCCGGTATTGCCGGGCGATACCGTCTATATCCGCGAACGCCTGTTCTAAGGCCCGGGTGAACCGGTGCCAACGCAACCGTCTTTACGCATTGTTCACTGCTTTCGTTCACCGGTGGGCGGCTTGTTTCGCCATGTTCGTGATCTTGTTGATGCGCAAGTTGCCAATGGCCACCAAGTCGGAATTGTTTGTGACAGTTCAACCGGCGGTGAATATGAAGACCGTTTATTTGATGCTGTAACGCCGAAACTTGCACTTGGTCTTGCCCGTGTTGAAATGCAACGCCACATCGGCTTTGGCGATGCCGTGGCAGCTTGGCGGACATTTCAAGCATTGAAAGCGTTAAAACCCGACGTTTTGCATGGTCACGGCGCCAAAGGCGGCGTTTACGCGCGGTTGTTCGGTACATTTATGCGCGGGCCGCAAGGCAAAACCGCACGTCTTTATTCGGCTCATGGCGGCTCATTGCATTATGATACGAACTTGATGGCCGGCAAAATATTTTTTGCCACCGAAAGATTGCTGGAACGGCTGACGGACCGGATCATGTTTGTCGCTGATTATGAGCGCTCCACCTATCAAAGCAAAATCGGCACTATCAAAGCACCATTTGAAATATTCTATAATGGGCTTCAGGTCGCCGAGTTTGAACCGGTCATTAATGTGCCTGAAACAGCCGACTTTCTATACATCGGAATGATGCGCGACCTTAAGGGCCCCGATATATTTCTCGATGCACTGGCGGGTGCGGAGCAACAAACCGGCCGGAAGCTTACTGCCGTTATGGTGGGTGCCGGTGATGATTTGCCCAAATATATATCGCAAGCACAGCGCCTCGGCTTTAACAACCGCGTGACATTCCACAATCCGATGCCAGCCCGGAAGGCCTTTGCGCTCGCCAGAATAGTCGTTGTGCCGTCGCGGGCAGAAGCTATGCCCTACATCGTTCTTGAAACGTTAGCTGCCGGAAAACCGGTAATCGCAACCAATGTTGGCGGTATCCCTGAGATATTCGGAAAGGATGATTCAGGCATAAGAGAGCCTAATGTCGACGCTATTCAAACCGCTATGGTCGGTGCGCTGAGTGATGAAAAGGCATGGTTAGATTTAATGCCCAAGTTGGAAACACTGAAGGCCCGCTTTGGTGCCGATGTGATGGCGGCCAGAATCGAAAGGGCTTATTTTTCAGCACTCGCGCACCGAAACAGGTGAACACCAACACAAATTTCATAGGTTTGGGTTACAGTTTGACGCATATAAACCGGGCATAGCTATACATGACCAAGCACGAAGCACCCTCAATTTTAAACGCAGCCACGGCGCCGGCTGATCTGAAAGCAGGTAATTCTGATTATTTGAAAACGCTTTCCCTCGACATTGCCAAACAATTTAATCAGGAAACCATCAGCCCGGCCATGGTCAGCGGTATTTTGCGCATGTTCGAAGTCGTGATAATCACGCTGACCGGTGTGGTTTGCTATACTGTCTATGTAGGGCATGGCCCGCTTTTGGCATTTTACTATTCAATTTCAATTGCTGGCGGCCTGATTGGAATGTTCCTGCTCGAAATCAACGGCGCTTACAAGATGAAGGTTTTGCGCACACCGCTGGCCAGCCTTGGAAAGATTTTGACCGTCTTAGGCGGTGCGTTTGCTGCAATTGCGATCATTGGATTTTTCCTCAAAATGTCTGAGGAGTTCTCACGTTTTTGGTTTGGTATTTGGTTTTTAAGTGCGACCTTCTACCTTGCGGTTGGCCGTATTATCCTCACTATTTTGATACGCCGGTGGGCCCGCAAAGGCGTTATGGAACGCCGTGCCGTCATTATCGGTGGCGGAAAATCTGCGGAAGACCTCATTCGCGCCATTGAGCAGCAACCGCATAATGATATTCGATTATGCGGCCTGTTTGACGACCGTGACGGCGCGCGTTCACCCAAAGTAACGGCAGGCTACCCAAAACTTGGTACAATCACTGATCTTATCGAGTTTGCCCGCGTTGCCCGCATAGACATGCTGATTGTTTCACTGCCAATGGTTGCGGAATCGCGCGTCATGCAAGTTTTGAAAAAACTTTGGGTTCTGCCGGTCGATATAAGGCTTTCAGCACATATGAGCCAATTGCGGTTCCGCCCGCGTTCGTATTCTTACATTGGCTCCGTGCCGATGCTCGATATTTTCGACAAGCCTATCAATGACTGGGATTCGGTTGCCAAACGCATATTCGATATTGTGTTCAGTCTGTTTGGGTTAATCGTGTTTTCTCCAGTCATGTTGGCGGTGGCTATTGCCATAAAACTGGATTCAAAAGGCCCCGTTTTGTTCAAGCAAAAACGCCACGGCTTCAATAATGAAGTGATCAATGTTTTGAAATTCCGGTCCATGTTTACGGACATGTGCGACCCGACAGCAATCAAAGCAGTAACAAAAGGTGACCCACGGGTGACAAAAGTCGGCCGGATAATCCGCAAAACATCATTGGATGAATTGCCGCAGTTCTTCAACGTTTTGCGTGGCAACCTGTCTCTCGTTGGGCCGCGCCCGCATGCCATAACAGGCCAAACCCATGATAAACTCTATCATGAAGTGGTGGAAGGATATTTTGCCCGCCACCGCGTAAAACCGGGCGTAACCGGCTGGGCTCAAATAAACGGTTGGCGCGGCGAAGTTGATACTGACGAGAAGATCAGAAGCCGCACAGAATATGACCTTTTCTATATTGAAAACTGGTCGCTATGGTTTGATCTCAAGATTTTGCTTCTGACGCCTATTCGCCTGCTCAATTCTGAAAATGCGTATTGAGCAGGCGATGAGCACAATAACTGCACCGCAATATTTTCAAACTCCGTTGTCAAAGGCGGAGATAAACGCCGCAACGCTGAAATATATCGGGATTGCCGCAGTAGCCTTTGGTGTATTTCTCTCAGGCTTCGTGATCAACGAGCCCGCGCCGTATGATCTTTATATGGTTGCAATTATCAGCGTCGCATTTTTATGCGGGCTGCGCCTCAACCGCATCACGGTTATTCCGCTGATCCTGTTTATGGTGATTTTGCTGGGCGGGCTTTTGACTTTCACCCAGCTGACTGACCTCACTGATGCACCAATGTATTATGCTGTAACAGCATTTCTGGCGCTGACGACCGTGTTCTATGCCGCTGCCATCAACAGCAACCCTGCTTTGCTTAAGCCCATTTTCTGGGCCTATGTGCTAGGTGCAATTGGCACGGCTGGTCTTGGGACGTTTGGTTATTTGGGACTGATACCGGGAGGCGAGATCTTTACGCTGTATTCGCGTGCCAAAGGCGCTTTTCAAGACCCGAACGTGTTCGGGCCTTATCTGGTTCTGCCTGCGCTGTATTTGATTTACCGTATTTTGACCGGCACGATTGGTGATTTCTTCAAATTTTCAGGGCCGTTGCTGTTTATTTTGCTTGGCCTTTTCCTGTCATTCAGCCGCGCGGCCTGGGGTCTGATGGTGTTCGTGACGGCCATGCTGGTGTTGATGCTGTTTTTGCAAAGCGAAAGTGGCAAGTTCCGGATGCGGCTGGTGGTGCTGACCGGCATTGCATTTGCACTGGTTGTGGCAGCGTTGATTGTTGCGCTGCAAGTTCCACAGATTGCGGATATCTTCACAGAGCGCGCAAAAGTTGTGCAAGAATATGACGGAGCACGTGTAGGCCGCTTTGCGCGACATGCGATTGGGTTTTGGTTGGCACTTGAAAAACCTTGGGGCCTCGGGCCAGTGGAATTTGGCAAAATTTATGGCGAAGACACCCATGCGATGTGGCTGAAAGCTTTGCTTGATTATGGCTGGATTGGTTTTGCAGGCTGGATGACGCTGTTTTTGTGGACGCTGGTTGCAGGCATTAAAATCGTCATGCGACCACGGCCGTGGCAGCCTTATTTGATGTGCGCCTGGATTGTGTTTGTTGGCCATATCTTTGTTGGTATCGTTATTGACCTCGACAAATGGCGGCACCTATACATCTGCTACGGTGTTATTTGGGGGTGTGTGGCGCTTGAGGCGGGGGTGGGAAGAGAGCGGAAATCGGCAATGGGCAGTTTGTAGTCTTAAAAAAGACCCTCCCCAACCCCTCCCACAAGGGGAGGGGCTAAGAGCGGCGCTTTAAGCATTCGTTTTGAGGGAACTGCGCAAAAAAGATGGTCACCAAAAGTGCTGCGCAAAAGCCCCTCCCCTTGTGGGAGGGGTTGGGGAGGGTTTTGTTTTCTTTAAAAGAACTATGCAACTTAATTCATTGCCCCCGGCCCCGGTATTGCACCTGCGGGGCATTTGCCGGCAATAATCATGCCCAGCACTTCATCGCCGGTGACGTCTTTGACATGCGCAGTGCCAACGACTTTGCCGTTTTTCATAACACAAACACGATCAGCCAAATCAAACACGTCATGGATATCGTGGCTGATAAGAAAAATGCCAATGCCTTCGGCTTTGAGCTGTTTGATCAGCTCGCCGACCTGTGCGGTTTCCTGCGGGCCAAGAGCCGCAGTTGGCTCATCCATAATCAGAATGCGGGCGTTAAAGTGGATGGCACGGGCGATCGCAACAGATTGCCGCTGGCCGCCTGACAGTTTGCTTACCGGCTCTTTGAAACGGCGGAAATTCGGGTTGAGACGGTGCATTACCTTGCGGGTTTCAGCTTCCATCGCCACATCATCAAGTGTGCCGAATTTGGTTTTGAGTTCGCGGCCAAGGTAGAGATTGGCGGCCGCATCCACATTATCAGCCAGAGCCAGCGTCTGGTAAATTGTCTCAATGCCGTGGCCCTTGGCATCACGCGGATTATTGATCGCCACTTCAGTGCCATCAATCATGATTTGACCTGCGTCGCGCTTATAAGCACCCGACAGGATTTTGATCAATGTTGATTTGCCTGCACCATTATGGCCGAGCAATGCCACAACTTCACCGGGATGCAGGTCAATTGAAGCGTGGTCGACAGCTTTAATCCCACCGAAGGCAATGGAAACGTCGCGCATTTCTACAAGAGGTGTTGCCATGATTTTGTTCCTCAATTCACGCGGCGCGAATAAAGCTGATCAAGCCAAACAGCCAACACCAACACAACGCCGACGACGATGCTTTGGTAGGCTGTCGGCAAATTAAGCAGCGACATGCCCGAAATAATGGACTGCATCAAAAGTGCTCCCAGCATCGCGCCATAAATTGTGCCTACACCGCCTGCCAAAGATGTGCCGCCAATGACGGCTGCGGCGATTACGTAAAGCTCATTGAACAAACCAAGCGCATTTGTTGCGGCGTTGAGGCGGGCTGATGATATGACAGCGGAAATACCGACAAGTGCCCCCATCAAGGCAAATACTTTCACCAGCATCCATTTGGTGTTGATGCCGGCGAGTTCAGCGGCTTCAGGGTTGCCGCCGGTAGCATAGACATAACGGCCAAACTGCGTGCGTGTGGCGATAAATGTCATGATCAAGCCGACAGCCAACGCCACGATCACCGGCACTGAATAGCCGGTATAATAAATGAGGCCCTCGGTGCAGCGCACCACTTTTTCAGCCGCCATGCACACGGCGCTGCCATCTCTGTTTTCAATACCCGCAGGTATCGTGACGTTGTTGGCCTTGGCGTAATTTTCAATCAGTTTAAAAGGCCAGGGATAGGAGTTCATGACAAGCGTAGTGCCAAGAACAGCAGCGCTGCCGACTGACGCCAGAAAGACCTCAGCCCAAACCGGGCGTAGCGGGAACTTGAAACGCTGACGCTGGCGGCGGCCATTTACGATGGCAAACACGATTCCGGCGCAGGCAATTGCCGCAATAATCCAGCTCCAAGTGCGCCCAAGCCAACTGATGGGGATACCGCCACCAAAAATCTCAAAGGTTTTATCCATCGGCGCAACTGTTTCGCCACGTGCCACGAGAAACGCCATGCCGCTATAACAAATAAGGCCGCCAAGGGTGACAATGAAGGAAGGGATCTTCGCATAAGCTGTCAGTGCGCCATTGCCCGCGCCAATCAAGGCGCCAAAAGCAATTGCCGCGATAACACCCAAAATCCAGATTGCGGGGTGACCCACGCCCAAAACCGGGCTCAACTCAAATACCTGAAGAACCGCGCCGACCACAGCCACGAAGCTGAGCATGGAGCCGACTGACAAATCAATTTGGCGCATCACAATCAGCAACACCATGCCGGTCGACATCACCGCAATCGACGAGGTTTGCACAAGAAGTGTCCACAAGTTGCGTGGTGTCAGGAACGAGCCGCCCAGCAAACCTCCAAAATCGCCGCGTAAAATGCCGCTGGCAATATCAAACACACACCAGATCAAAATCAGAGCAATAATCATGCCCAACATACGTGCATCAATTTCGGTTGCACGGAAAAAGCGCTTTACCGCACCTTCACTTTGAAGCGCCGGATTTAAGCTGCTGTTTGGTATGTCGGCCATGGATATCTCCCCAGTATCCTATTTGACTTAAAAAAAAACCGCGCCGCTTTTGCAAACGGCGCGGCTGACTATCCCATCACAAAGATGCAATATTAGCAGCCAGGTACGGCACCAGCAGCAACGCCTGCACAGGCCTGCTCTTTGGTGATGTGACCGGCATCAATGGCAACATTGACGTTTGCTTTGGTGATTGGTGTTGGTGCGAGCAAAATTGAGTTCATTTCAACTTTGTTTTTGCCACCGGCAAATTTCGCGACGCCAGCAATCGTGGTCGGGTCGGTGCCTTCGGCCAGGGCGTTTGCAGCTTCAGCTGCAACTTTGCCGAGGTCTTTTGCGTTTTTCCAAACAGACACGGTCTGTGTGCCAAGCGCAACGCGGTTGATCGCGGCCAAATCTCCGTCCTGTCCGCCAACTGGAATGCCAACCATGCCCTGTGCGGTCAAAGCAGCAATAACACCAGACGCCATACCGTCGTTTTCGGCCAATACTGCGTCAACCTTGTTACCCGTGGATGTCAGGCACTGTTCCATGTTTTTCTGCGCGTTGTCTGGCTTCCAGCCGTCTGTGAAGGTTTCGCAGACGTTCTTGATTTTGCCAGAGTCGATGTCAGCTTTGAGAACTTCCATCATGCCTTCAAACAAGAATGTGGCATTCGGGTCGCCTTTGTCGCCTTTGATGAAGGCGTAATTGCCTTCCGGCTTGGCTTTCTGAACTTCCTGCGCAATAATTCTGCCAACACCCACGTTGTCGAAGGTGATGTAAAGTGCGTTCGGATCTTCA
>JANMFT010000315.1:0-3770 GCA_031374255.1 Limoniibacter sp.
ATCTCCATGTTGATCGAGCGCTGCAGCTCGTTGACCTGGGCGTCGTCCCATCGCACCGAATCGGCAAGGTCCACGTCCCGCTCTCGCAACGCCCGCCCTGCCCGCTCGAGCTGGCTCTCGACCAGCGACGCCCGACCTTCTGCCGCCGAAACACGCTTCTCTTTGGCCGCCTGCAAAAACGCGGTCTTGCTTTCCCCATTGAATCATCTCCATCGCATTGCCGATGCAGTGAGCTGAAGTCGAACAGGCCGACGAGATAGAATAATTGACGCCGTGGATTTTGAACCAAGTTGCCAGCGTGGCCGAAGCCGTTGAGCTCATAGCCTTTGGCACTGCGAAAGGCCCGATGCGTTTCGGTGATTTATTCTGCCGCGTAATATCCGCCGCCTCAATAAGTGTCCGCGTTGAAGGCCCGCCGGAACCCATAATGATGCCGGTGCGCTCATTGGTGATTTCAGTCTGTTCAAGCCCCGCATCAGCAATCGCCTGATCCATTGCGACATGGTTCCAAGCGCCGCCGCGTGCCAGAAAGCGCATCGCCCGGCGGTCAATCATGTCGGTCGGGTCAAGCGTTGGCATGCCCCAAACCTGGCTGCGAAAGCCGTGCTCGGCAAAACTTTCCGCATGTGAAATGCCTGAACGCGCATCCCATAATGATTGTTTCACCTCCTCGGCATTATTGCCGATGGATGATACAATTCCAATTCCGGTGACGACAACACGTCTCATCTGCTTGGCTCCTTCAATACAAAAAAGATCAACTCGCAGATCAAGATGCTGATAATGCGACCTTCATGTCTTTCACATGATAGATGGTTTCGCCGTCGGCTTCCAGCCGCCCGTCTGCAACACCCATAGTCAGGCGGCGGGTTTGGATGGCCTTGGTAAAATCTACAAAATAGGTGAGTTTTTTGCGGTCGGGGCGCACCATGCCGGTGAGTTTAACCTCACCAACGCCAAGTGCATAGCCGCGCCCCTGCCAGCCGCGCCAGCCCAAATTAAAGCCGGTCAATTGCCACAAGCCATCCAAACCAAGACAGCCCGGCATGATCGGGTTGCCGGGAAAGTGGCATTCAAAAAACCAAAGATCGGGGGTCACATCAAACTCAGCCACCACATGGCCTTGACCGTTCGCGCCGCGATCACTGGAAATATCAGTGATTCTATGCATCATCAACATCGGCGGGACGGGGAGCTGGGCATTACCGGGCCCAAAGAGTTCGCCGCGCCCACAGGCCAATAGCTCTTCATATGTATAGCTGGTTTGGCTTGCTGACATTCATTCCCCCATAAACACCCAGACGCCGCGCAATGTGCACAACACGGTTTTGCAATTAGCATGGAAAATAAGGCTGCAAAGCGGTTTTACCAAACACTTCACGGTTCTCTGGCAAAAACAGCAGTTGAATTGTGACAAACCGGCGATCTTGATTAAAACCGGAGTCAGAGATATAGGTTTATTCTCATTGCTGCATATTATTGAATATATGGTTTTGGAATGGAACAGCGGCCTATGATCAATCAAGACCAAGCGTTTGAAGGCCGGTTGCGGCAGGTTGGGCTTCGCCCGACACGGCAACGCGTTGCCTTGACCCAATTGATCTTCGGGTCTGGCGACCGGCATTTTTCTGCTGAAGCTCTGCACGCTGAAGCCAGTGCAGTCAAAATCGATGTTTCCCTCGCAACGGTCTATAATACGCTGCATCATTTTACCGGTGCTGGCCTGCTGCGCGTTTTGTCGGTTGAAGGCTCAAAAACCTATTTTGACACCAACACTTCCAATCATCACCACTTTTTCATCGAAGGTGAAAACCGCGTCATGGATATCGAAGGCGGGCCGGTTGTGATCGGTGATTTGCCAAAAGCGCCCGAAGGCATGGAAATTGCCCATATTGATGTGGTGATCAGGCTTCGTCCAAAGAAGTAACTTCATTTCAGGATATAAAATGACAAAAGCCCACGCCATCGTCGCGTCTAAACCCGGCGGCACCGAAGTGCTGGAGTATCGCGAGATTACGCTGCCTCCGCTTGGCGACGGCCAAATCCTGATCCGGCAAAATGCAATTGGCGTCAATTTTATCGATATCTATTTCCGCTCAGGCGCTTATCCGTGGCCCGCTCCAGAAAACCTCGTGCTGGGGCAAGAAGGCGCAGGCATTGTTGAGGCCGTCGGACCGAATGTATCCGGTTTTAAAATCGGCGATCGGGTCGCCTGTATGGTAGCGCATAATGCTTACGCCACCCATCGGATTGTGCCTGCCGCGATGACGGTGAAATTACCGGACAACGTTTCCGATGCTCAAGCTGCGGCGTCGATGCTCAAAGGCATGACGGCTTATTATTTGATCACATCATCTTATACCGTGAAAAAAGGCGATACCGTTTTGTTTCATGCCGCTGCTGGCGGTGTTGGCCTTATCGCGGGGCAATGGCTGGCATCGATGGGCGTAACAGCCATTGGGACGGCGGGCGGGGCGGAGAAATGTGCTTTAGGTCTGCAAAACGGCTATGCCCATATGATCGATTATAATGCGGAAGACTTTGTTGCGCGCGTCATGGAATTGACCGGCGGCAATGGTGTGGATGCGGTCTATGACAGCGTCGGCAAAGACACTTATGCAGGCTCGCTTAAAGTGCTCAAACGGTTTGGCTCATTCGTTTCGTTCGGACAATCGTCAGGGCCGGTCGCCGACTTCAAACTGTCCGATTTGGCTGTCGGGTCGCTCCGCGCAACGCGGCCAACTTTGTTTCATTATACCCCTGATCGAAATTGGTTAGAAACAGCAAGCGCCGCGCTTTTTGCTGCAATTGGCGACGGCACGATAAAACTCAAAATCGATGACAGCTTCAATCTTCAAGATGCAGGTAAAGCACACGATGCTTTGGCCAGCCGCAAGACGACAGGTTCGTTGGTGTTGGTGGTTCAGCCCTAAATCCCGCCTGCACCATCGCCGCCAATATAGGCAATACGCAGCATGTTGGTGGAGCCGGGGGTGCGCAGCGGCACACCTGCTGTGATGATGATGCGGTCGCCCGGTTTGCCGAAGCCCTCTTCAAACGCAATCCGGCAGGCACGGTCGACCATATCGTCCAAATCATCGGCATCTTCTGTCACCACACAGTGGCAACCCCACGTCAGCGACAGGCGGCGCGCTGTGGCGAGAATGGGCGACAGGGCAATGATCGGTGTGCGCGGGCGCTCGCGGGCGGCACGAAGCCCGGTTGTGCCTGAAGCCGTATAGGTGACGATGGCTGCCAAATTCAGCGTTTCGGCAATTTGGCGCGCTGCCATAGAAATCGCATCAGCGCCGGTTTTTTCAGGCTCGGCGCGCTGCGCTGTGATAATGCCCTGATAGGTCGGGTCGGTTTCCACTTTCTCGGCGATACGGTTCATGGTTGAAACCGCTTCAAACGCATAAGCGCCGGAGGCTGATTCAGCAGACAGCATTACCGCATCCGCGCCTTCAAACACGGCGGTTGCTACGTCCGATACTTCAGCGCGGGTTGGCACAGGCGCGGTAATCATCGATTCCAGCATTTGCGTTGCCACAACCACTGGCTTACCGGCACGGCGGGCGGCACGCGTGATTTGCTTTTGAATGCCGGGCACCGATTCGAGTGGCATCTCCACGCCCAAATCGCCGCGCGCCACCATCAGTGCGTCTGATAGTTCAATAATTTCGGCCAGACGCTGCACGGCCTGCGGCTTTTCGATTTTGCTCATCAGGCCAACACGACCGCGCGAAATTTTGCGCACATCTGCCAAATCT
>JANMFT010000327.1:0-4996 GCA_031374255.1 Limoniibacter sp.
GCCACGGCGGATGAAGCTGTCTAGGCCTGATTCAACGAGGCGCACTTCGAGGCCGCCATCGGTGACGGCGGTCACTTCGCAGGTGACAACGGCGTTCTTGCGGGGTTCACCCGTTGATGGTGCTGAACTTGAGGCTGGTGCAGAGGAACCTGCCGAAGACGGTTGCGCAGATGCGCCTTCGCCCGAGCCGTTCAACTGTTTGATGCCAAGCGAGATACGCTCTTTTTCAACATCAACATCAAGAACCTGCGCTTTGACCATGTCGCCACGATTGTAGTCTTCGATGGCCTGCTCGCCGGCACGTGTCCAATCCAGATCAGACAAATGCACCATACCGTCAACATCGCCTTCAAGGCCGATGAACAAACCAAACTCGGTTTTGTTCTTCACTTCGCCTTCAACAATGGTGCCCGACGGGTTGTTGGCGGCAAAAGAAGCCCATGGATTTTCGAGCGTCTGTTTCAAGCCCAGCGAAATACGGCGCTTGGACGAATCCACTTCAAGGATAACCACTTCGGCTTCCTGTGTGGTTGAGAGGATTTTGCCCGGATGGACGTTCTTCTTGGTCCACGACATTTCAGAAACGTGGATGAGGCCTTCAATACCGGCTTCAAGTTCAACAAATGCACCGTAATCAGTAATGTTGGTAACAATGCCCGAGACTTTTTTACCAATTGGATATTTATCGCCAATTGCCACCCATGGATCAGACTCGAGCTGCTTCATGCCGAGTGAAATGCGGTGTGTTTCTTGATTGATGCGGATAATCTGCACTTTGACGGTTTCGCCAATATTGACGATTTCGTTCGGGTGGTTGACGCGGCGCCACGCCATGTCAGTGACGTGCAACAGACCATCAATGCCGCCAAGATCAACGAACGCACCGTAATCGGTTATGTTCTTGACGATACCGTCAACGATCTGGCCTTCTTCGAGGTTCTGCACAAGTTCCGAACGCTGCTCAGCGCGGCTCTCTTCAAGCACAGAGCGGCGTGATACGACGATGTTGCCGCGGCGTTTGTCCATTTTCAGGATTTCAAACGGCTGGCTGATGTTCATCAAAGGCGACACATCGCGAATCGGGCGGATATCAACCTGTGAGCGTGGCAAAAACGCAGTCGCGCCATCCAAATCAACCGTAAAGCCGCCTTTAACCTGGTTGAAGATAATTCCGTCAACACGCTCACCGGCGGTGAATTTCACTTCAAGTTTGACCCAGCTCTCTTCGCGGCGGGCTTTATCACGGCTCAATACCGCTTCAGACAAAGCGTTTTCAACGCGGTCAACGTAAACTTCAACTGTGTCGCCGATTTTCATCGAGCCGTCTTTGGCGGCAGCGCCAAATTCTTTCATAGGCACACGGCCTTCGACTTTCAAACCAACGTCGATAACGACGCTGTCTTTTTCAAAGCCGGTAATGATGCCTTTAACAACGGTGCCTTCGATCGACTGATCTGCACCAAGAGATTCGTTCAGCAGCGCTTCGAAGTCGCCGCGTGATGGATTAAGACTGGACATATGTTCTCCTGAGGACTTTGCAGCCGCTAAAGGCCGTAATGCAAAGCCGATGCGCCTTGTTGGTGTTGCGAAAACTCTTGGGCCTCACGCGGCAATGAAGCCGTTGGCGCGAACGCGAGACCGGAGCGGATGGTTACAGATCTAAGCAGCTAAAACGCGCTCAATAATTGCGCGCGCGGCTTGGAACGCCGTTTCTATAGACATGGTGGAGGTATCAAGCAAGTGGGCGTCTTTGGCGGGCCTTAATGGCGAATCTGCACGGCCGGTATCGCGCGCATCGCGGTGTTTCACATCGGCCAAAATAGTTTCAAAATCAGCCGTTCCGCCATTATGGATGATTTCATCATAGCGGCGTTTGGCGCGCACTTCAGGCGATGCCGTCACATAAAACTTTACGCTCGCATCAGGGCAAACCACCGTGCCAATATCGCGGCCGTCGAGCACCGCGCCATTTGCTGTTTTTGAAAACGTTCGCTGCTGCTCCACCAATATGCGCCGCACTTCAGGGTAAACCGCAATTTTGGAGGCAGCCTCGCCAATGGCGTGAGCGGAAAGCACCGACCGGTCGAGCCGAGACAAATCTACAGCGTATGCCGCGGCTTCGGCTACCTGTTCATCATCCAGCGCCATCTTCTGATCCATCATCGCTTTGGCAACAGCGCGATAGGTGAGGCCGGTGTCGAGGTGGGCCAAGCCATATTCAGACGCAATCAGCCGCGCCAACGTGCCTTTGCCCGATGCGGCAGGCCCGTCGATGGCAATGATGAGGGCGCGGGTCAATTTGCGATATCGCGTGTTTTGCGCTGATGAGCAGCTGCAATGGCTGCCTTAATCAATAGGCCAAGAAATGCATTTCCAAATACACCATCGGGCTTGACACTTTCAAAATCATACGGGTTTTCGCGCTTGATACGGTTATACTCGTCGAGAATAACCCATGACCGCCGGTTCAATTTAGCATTTTTCCACTCAGATTTAGGCACTTCCAGAAAAACGGATGCGCCGGTTGGCTCCAGAGAAGTGATTGGAAACAAAAACAGGCCGTCTTTTGATTCAACCAACAAACAGACTGGTCTTGTTTTCCCTATAGTTTGGCTTTGTGTTTCGGTGTCACGTTGCCAGCTCCAATAATAATTGAAACTGTAAATTCCGCCCCGAACAAACACGTGCTACTCTTCTGATAGCGCGGATTTTAAAGCCGCCAGCAATTCCTGATGCACGTCTTCCGGTGCGTTCTGAATTGTGTAGGCCTGTTGATAGGGAAGCCGGTCAAATACATCGGCACTCATTATTGCGATTTTATCTTTGCCGCGTTTTGTCAGCATCACCGGCTCAACCAATGCAATATCCAAAATCTCGCCGGGCGTGCGATTCATGTCGGAATAGGTGAAGGTTTTCATGGGATAGCTCCTAAATTACGTATAATACGTAATTAGGTGCAAGATTTCAAACAAATTATTATGCAGCGAGCGTTGGCATTTTCTCAATTTCTGCTCCGACCGATTGACGTGCTAAAGCGAGATCATGCTGACTTTGCAAGTTCATCCAAAATTGCGGCTCCATGCCGAACCAATGCCCAAGCCGCAAAGCCGTATCGCTGCTGATTGAGCGTTTGCCAGCAATGATTTGGCTGATGCGGTTGGCAGGAACCGAAATCTGGCGCGCAAGTTCAGCAGCTGAGACCGCGCGATCCACCAATTCATCACCAAGGATGGAACCAGGGTGTACAACAAGATTAAACATGACATCCAACTCCTAATGATAGTCTACAATCTCAACATCCTCGGCGCAAACAGAGCTTTGCGACCACCGAAAACAAATGCGCCATTGGCTGTTTATACGGATGCTAAATTGTCCTTTTCGATTGCCAGACAATGACTCCAAACGATTGCTTGGCAAAGCCCGCAAATCTCCGATTGAAGTCGCCGCATTCAAGATCGCCAACCTTTTTGCGGCCTGTTCACGAAATCCGTGAAAATCACGAACAAAATCGCTTGCTGCAAAAGCTTGTGTTTGCTTATCGGCAAAACTCAAAATCATGTTGAAACATAATACGCTATACGTATTGCGTCAAGATCACTCTATCACCGCACCCAAGCCCGCCATCAACCCCATAAACTCTGGAAAACTGGTGGCAATCATGGTTGCGTCGTCAACTGTTACCGGTTTTTCGGATGCCAAGCCCATGACAAGAAAGCTCATGGCGATGCGGTGATCCAAGTGCGTCGCCACAGTACCACCGCCGAGGCCTTTGCCATCAGGGCGTCCGCGCACAGTCAACCAATCATGGCCCTCGGTGCAATCAACATTATTGGCTTCTAGGCCGCGGGCAACTGCGGCCAAACGGTCGCTTTCTTTGACACGCAGTTCATCCAAACCATTCATCCGTGTTTCGCCTTTGGCAAAGGAAGCGGCGACGGCGAGCACTGGGTACTCATCAATCATGGAAGGTGCTCGATCAGCAGGCACATCAATGCCAGTCAGTTCAGAGCCGCGCACGCGCAGATCGGCTACATCTTCACCACCGGCTTTTCGGGCATTCACAATCTCAATATTGCCGCCCATTTCCTGCAAGGTTAAAATCAGGCCAGTTCGGGTCGGGTTCATCAGCACGTTTTCAATCAGCACATCAGAACCCGGCACAATGAGCGCTGCCACCAGCGGAAAGCTAGCTGATGACGGGTCGCCGGGCACCGCAATGGTTTGGCCTTTCAGTTCACCTTGCCCGACAATCGAAATATGCCGCACACCGTTAGCATCAACAACCACATCCAATTTTGCACCAAATCCTTGTAGCATTTTTTCGGTGTGGTCTCGCGTGGCGATTGGCTCAATTAAGGTCGTTATGCCGGGTGTGTTCAGGCCCGCCAAAAGCACAGCGGATTTCACCTGGGCAGACGCCATTGGCAAAGTGTAAGTGATGGCTTTTGGGCTTTTCGGCCCGCGCAATGTGACCGGCAATTTATCGCCCGGCTGGCTTTCAACCTCTACACCCATTTCGCGGAGAGGGTTCAAAACACGGCCCATCGGGCGGCCTGAAAGTGACGCATCGCCGATATAGGTGGTGGCAAAACCGTAGACCCCGGCCAAACCCATGGTCAGGCGGCAACCGGTGCCGGCATTGCCGAAATCAAGCGCAGCTGCGGGTTCACGCAAAGCGCCATTGCCGGTGCCGTGCACAATCCATTCAGCGCCGTTTTCAATTTTTGCGCGTTCAACCTTTGCACCAAACGCGACCATGGCTTTGCCGGTGTTGATGACGTCTTCGCCTTCAAGAAGGCCGGTGATGCGGGTGATACCGGAGGCAAGGCCGCCAAACATCAACGAACGGTGCGAGATGGATTTATCGCCCGGCACACGGGCATTGCCCTTCAAGGCTGGCGATTTGTGTGATGTGGCGGGTTTTGCAATTGAATGATGTGACATTCTCAATAAACAGGTTGGACGGGTTCAGCCTCTGCCGCCTAGCACCATTCTT
>JANMFT010000343.1:0-6056 GCA_031374255.1 Limoniibacter sp.
GCAAATTCCGGCCGGATGCCAATTTGGGTGCGGCCTTCGACGGCCTTGTAACCACCGCCAAGTGCAATAGTTTCGCCATTCACAACAGCCTTGTTGCCGTCAATTTTAGCATCCAAAAAGTTCATTCCGGGTGAACCAATAAAATAACCAACAAATGTGTGCGCTGGCGTTTCAAACAATTCCTGCGGGGTGCCAAGCTGCACCACGCGGCCCTCTGACATCACCACTACCTTGTCGGCAAAAGTCAGTGCCTCGGTCTGGTCGTGCGTCACATAAATCATCGTATGGCCAAACTCACGGTGCAGCGATTTAAGCTGTGTGCGCAGTTCCCACTTCATATGCGGGTCAATCACGGTCAGCGGCTCGTCAAACAAAATCGCGTTGACATCTCGCGCACCATGCCGCGTCCGAGTGAGATTTTCTGTTTGGCATCCGCAGTCAGCCCGCGCGCCTTATGGTCAAGCCGGTCTTCCATCCCAATCATGTGCGCAATATGTTGCACACGGGCCGCAATATAAGCCGCATCCTTGCCGCGATTGCGCAGCGGAAAGGCAAGGTTCTCGCGCAAGGTCATGGTGTCGTAAACCACCGGAAACTGAAACACTTGCGCGATATTGCGTTCAGCCGTTGGCGCGTCTGTGACGTCTTTCCCACCAAACAAAACCCGCCCGTGGCTTGGCCGCACCAGTCCTGAAATAATATTGAGCAAAGTTGTCTTGCCGCACCCGGATGAGCCAAGCAGCGCATAAGCGCCGCCATCCTGCCAGACGTGATCCATCTGTTTCAGCGCATAGTCGTCATCATTTTGCGGGTTTGCGCCGTAAGCATGCGCCAGTTTAGAAAGGGTAATTTCAGCCATTACGCTGCCACCGCATAGGTTGCAGGGGCCGCCAAAGTGCCGGCTTCGTTGAACAAATACACATAGGCGGGGTCAAGCCAAACCGATACATCCGAACCGACTGCCAAATGATGCACGCCATGGACAAGGCCAACCCAACGGTTAGCGCCGTGCATCACATGCAAATATGTTTCGGAACCGGTGATCTCAGTGCCTGCAACTTGGCTTTTGAATTCAATCGCGTTTGGCGATTGTTTTCCGAGCGCAATATGATTGGCGCGAAAACCTGCCTGATAAATCCCGTCCGGCAGCATTGCGAATGCGCCAGTATTGGCGGTCTTGGCTTGCGGCCCAAACTGAATATCAGTGCCGCGTTTGGTGACGCTGACAAAATTCATCGGCGGGTCAGAAAATACCCGCGCCGTCGTTGCGTCAGTTGGCATGCGGTAGACATCGGGTGTCGGGCCAAATTGTGTGACGCGGCCTTCATGCAAGGTGGCCGTATTGCCGCCAAGCAACAAGGCCTCTTCTGGCTCCGTGGTGGCATAAACGAAAATCGCGCCGGAGGCTTCAAAAATTTTCGGAATTTCTGCGCGCAATTCTTCGCGGAGTTTATAATCCAAATTCGCCAGCGGCTCATCCAGCAACACCAAACCCGCGCCTTTCACAAGCGCCCGCGCTAGCGCGCATCGCTGCTGCTGCCCGCCGGAAAGTTCGAGTGGCTTGCGGCTCAGCATCGGCGTTAATTTCAGCATTTCAGCAGTTGAGCGCACTGCGCGGTCAATTTCTGCGCCTGAAATCCCCATCAGCCGCATTGGCGAGGCGATATTATCGTAAACGCTCATCGCCGGATAATTTATAAACTGCTGATAGACCATCGCCACTTTGCGGTCTTGTACGCGCATACCGGTTACGTCGGCGCCGTTCCAATGCAGAGTCCCGGATGTTGGCTTATCAAGTCCCGCCATCAGGCGCATCAGACTGGTTTTGCCGGATAATGTCGGCCCGAGCAGCACATTCATCGTGCCGCTGCTCAGCACTAGACTGGTCTCATATATATGGGTTCGGCCTTCAACCGCGCGGGAAACAGATTTGAGCTCAAGCGCCATTTTCAAGCGGCCTCAGCAATGGGCAAATTGCGCATCGCAAAATCAAATCTGTTCAAAAACAAGGTTGTGACAAATATCAATCTGCTGCCTCCCCAACCGCATCTCACATTTCCAAGAAAGCCGATCTTTCGGTTTCTGTCAAAGCCTAAATTTTCTTTTTTTTTCGCTTTGAAATTACAAAATTCACTTCACAAGACGTTTTGCTTTCGTTACGAAACTAAACGAAAGGAAAAACCAAGCATTCAAAGCGCTTTTAGAAAAACAAATTGAATTAAATTGATCGGGTATGTCGCAGGCATTTAACAAACGCGATAAGCCGAACTTCGTCAAAACAAGGAAACCGGCACTTGTCACTTTTTGTCCGTCAGGCAGAAATTCTTGAAATCGCCAAGGCTGAAGGCCGTGTGCTGGTTGATGATCTGATCACGCGCTTTAACGTCACGCCGCAAACCCTGCGCAAAGATTTGAATGATCTTTGCGAGCGCGCACTTTTGACCCGCATTCATGGCGGCGCGGTCTATTCTTCCGGCACTGAAAACATGGAGTATAATCAGCGCCGCCAGATTGCTTCCGGTGAAAAAGCTGCGATCGGACGCGCTGCGGCTGAACTCATCCCCGACGGCGCGTCGCTGTTCATCAATATTGGCACAACAACAGAAGCCGTCAGTGAAGCTTTGGTGCGCCACCGTAAATTGCTCATCGTGACCAACAACATTAACGTTGCAAACCGGTTACGCGTACATGAGCAGTTCGAGGTTTTAATTGCTGGCGGCACTGTGCGCCCGTCTGATGGAGGTATTGTCGGTGGTCCGACCGTCGATTTCATCCGGCAGTTCCGCGTGGATTATGCGGTGATCGGCACTTCTGCGATTGGCCATGACGGCGCTCTATTGGATTTTGATTTGCGTGAGGTGAAGGTTACGCAAGCTATTATTGAGAACGCCAAACACGTAATTTTGGTTGCCGATCAAACCAAATTTGAACGATCAGCTCCAGTCTGTATAGCTGCGTTGGATCAACTGGATACTTTTGTTACCGACCGCTGCCTTGATAATAATATTAGGCGTTTGTGTTCGGAAAACGGAGTACGGTTAATCGAAACGTCCCGCGACAATGTTCAATCCTGATCATCAGAAACAGCAAAAGCTAATTGGATTTTAGATTACTGCTTTCTCCAAAAACGGCTCATTCCGCTCAATCCTGCCAAAACCGAACGCACTTAAATCCAGCTTGCGATATCCGCCATAGGTAATCAGTTCTGCCATCCCGCGCCCCATCGCAGGCGATTGCTGGAAGCCATGGCCGGAAAACCCGTTAAGAAACATGAAGTTTGAAACCATACTGTGCGGGCCGAAAATCGCATTCTGGTCGAGCGTGTTGTAATCATAATGCCCCGCCCATGAATTCATCACCTTGATGGCTTCAAATTGCGGGATGCGGGTGGCGATCGCAGGCCAGACTTTATCCTCCCAAATTGCGTGATCCATCACGAAATCATCGGGGTCGACTGCGAAGTCATCCTCCGGCGGGCAACCGGCCATATAGTTTTTGCCATCGGTACGCACGTGCACACCCGATGGGTCAATCGTCAGTGGAAGGTCAACCGGTAGCGGCTTTTCAGCAGAGAACACGAATGTATAGCGCTTGCGCGGCTCAACCGGAATATGAATGCCTGCCATTTGTGCTGTTAGGTTTCCGCGCGTGCCGGAAGCATTGACCACCACGCCGCATGAAATCACTTCGCCGGTTTTGAGCGTGACACTTTCAATTTTACTGTTAGTAGCGTTCTTGGCCATCGCTACCACTTCATTGGCGCAATATTCAACGCCGCGCTCTTTCGCGCTGCGCTTCCACCAGTCAAACAAAGTGCCGCCGTCAAAATAGCCCTCGTCGACGGTGTTGTGGTTTCCGGCGATAATATCGTCGAGCTGGTAAAACGGGTAGGTCGCTGCAATCTCATCGCGGCTCATATGTTTGGTCGCTGCACCGCACGCTGCTTGAACCTGCTGCGCCGCTTTGAGGCTGTCTGCAAAAGCCTGACTATTCGCCAGATAGAGATAACCAAAACTGTGCAGCAGGGGTTTGGGCACGCGCGGATCGTTGCCCATATAGTTTTGAAAATTCTTGATGAATTCCGCGCCGAACTGAGAAATTTGCACATTGATCGCCGCGCTAAACTGCTGGCGGATACAGCTATTGGTGTGAGATGTTGCCGCAAATTCATAAGTCGAATCACGTTCAACAACCAGAACTGATCCTTTAAAATCCGGGTTATCAGATAAAAACCACGCAACTGACGAGCCCAGCATTGCCCCGCCAATGATCACAACGTCATAGGATTTTTGTTTGGGCGGTTGGAATGTGGAGTTCAATTGTGCGCCTCAACGTTGTAAAAATGGAAACAAACCATTGCCGTTTGCTTTAACCGGTTCAAGATCATATTTTGTATATCCAATTGACATATACATTAATTTTGCTTAGATATACTTAGAGGTGAATCATGACGAGAACTTCTCTGTTCCAATCAAACCGGTCGCAGGCCGTGCGCCTGCCAAAGGCCGTCGCATTCCCTGATTCTGTCCGTGATGTGCGCATACTAAAAGAAGGCAAGCGCCGGATCATCGTTCCAGCCAATGCCGTCTGGGATGATTTTTTTGATCATACCGGCATTGAACTGCCGGAGCGCATCCAACCCGAAGCCATGTCCCGCGATTCATTCTAATGTTGCGTTATTTACTAGACACTAACTTCTGCATTCACATTTTGCGTGAACGGCCGGAGCAGTTGCGAGCCCGCATGAATGAGAATGCTGACGCGCTTTGCATCTCAACAATAGTGCAAATGGAGTTGCTACAAGGTGCGGCGCTTTCCGCACGCGCTGACCATAACCGGCAGGAAGTTGAGCGGTTTTGCGCGCGGCTAGAAGTTTTGCCATTCGATGAAAACGCTGCCGCTCATGCGGCAGACATTCGCGCTGTGCTACAAAAACAAGGCAATAAAATCGGAGCTTATGACGCTTTAATTGCAGGCCACGCCCGTAGCCAAGGCCTGATTGTTGTGACAAACAATTTAAAGGAATTCACGCGCGTAGACGGGCTGCGGTGTGAAGATTGGCAGCAAACCTGAATTTATTCGCCTAAACACTTTTGCCCGCTGCTGCGCCGCTGGCCCAAGCCCACTGGAAATTATGGCCGCCAAGATGGCCGGTGACATCGACAACTTCGCCGATAAAATATAGCCCCGCCACGGTTTTGCTTTCCATGGTTTTCTGGTTGAGGCCGTCGGTGGCAACGCCGCCCAATGTCACTTCCGCGGTGCGATAGCCTTCAGTTCCGCCCGGTAAAAACGTAAATTTTTTGATGCCGTTGACCAGCGTTTCAAGCGCGGCATTGCCCATATCGGCGAGCCTCAAAGCATCTGCGGCGAAGGTTTCTGTCAGCTTTTGTGCGAGTCGCTTTGGAAACAGTTCTGATAAAATATTTGCCGGTGCCGATTTACCGCGCGCGCTGCGTTCAGCTTTCAAAAATGCAGCCATATCTTTACCCGGAGCGAGGTCGATTTCAACGGCATCGCCTTCACGCCAGTAGGACGAGATCTGCAACATGGCCGGGCCGGACATGCCGCGATGCGTCATCAACATCGCCTCATCAAATTTGCCTATGCCGCAAACAGCGCGAACAGGCAGCGAAACGCCTGAAAGTTCCGACCAAGTTTCAATCATATTGGCCGGCCACGTAAACGGCACGAGGGCAGGGCGGGTGTCTGTTACGCGGTGGCCAAACTGTTTGGCAATGTCATAGCCAAGGCCCGTTGCACCCATTTTCGGGATGGATTTGCCGCCGGATGCCACCACAAGCCGCGTTGCATCAAAAACACCGGCGCTGGTTTCAACCGAAAAACCATTCTCATTGCGTGTAACAAACTCGATCTTCGTTTCGAGCAGTAAAGTCACGCCCGCTTCAGCCATGGCCGATGTGATCATCCAGATGATTTCATTGGCCGAGCCATCACAAAACAATTGCCCGAGTGTTTTTTCGTGAAATGAAATATGGCTTTTCTTCACCCAATCCACAAACATTTGCGGCGGGTAGGCCTTCAATGCCGAGATC
>JANMFT010000357.1:0-2812 GCA_031374255.1 Limoniibacter sp.
CGAAGAGCAAGCCGCGGAATGACGGAGCCATATGAGCGCCCTATCGCATTCTTCATAAGTCCTCTACACCCCACCCAAACCGGAGTGATGACATGCGTTTGGGCGGCAGGCTGGCAGCAGCTATTGAAATTTTGGCAGGCATGGAAGCACGTCCGCAACCTTCATCGGTGGCGTTGCAAGACTGGGCCAAAGCCCACCGTTTTGCCGGTTCAGGTGACCGCGGGGCCATCGGTTCCATCGTGCATGATGCACTGCGCAACAAGCTTTCTAATGCTTGGCTGCTGGGCGACGAAGGCACAGATACCATCCGCCTTTCAGCTTGGGGCGCGCTGCTGTTTCAATGGGGCCTCAACCTCGATGAACTTGAAGTGCAATTTGCCGGTGAGCCGCACGCGCCTGCGCCATTGAGTAATAGTTCGGCCCGCGCTTATGCCACCCGCAAGTTACAAGATGCGCCAGAAAACGTGCGGGCCAATATGCCGGAAGCTTTGCTGGCGCGGTTTAAGCCCGCCTTTGGAATTGACTGGGAGCGCGAGCTTGCCGCTTTTGCCGGCCGCCCGGCTTTGGATTTGCGTGCAAATACGCTCAAAGCCACGCGCAAAAAGGCACTCGAAGATTTGGCGATGCACGGCGCTGTTGCCGCGCCCGTTTCGCCCAATGCAATGCGTATTGCGCCTTCAATTGGTGAGCAGCGTTTGCCGAATGTGACGGCTGAACCAGCTTTCGCGCGAGGCTTCTATGAAGTGCAGGATTTGGGCAGCCAAATCGCGGCTGCGCTAGTGGATGCCGAACCAAATATGCATGTTCTTGATTATTGCGCAGGCGCAGGCGGCAAAACATTGGCGGTCGCGGCAGCCATGCAGAACACCGGCCAAATTCATGCCTATGATGTTGACCGGCGCCGTCTGTCACCGATGATTGAGCGCATCACGCGGGCAGGCGCAACAAACATCGAACTCGTCGAGCGGCCTGAAAAGCTGAATGCACTCACCGGCAAAATGGATCGCGTCATCATTGATGCACCGTGCACTGGCACGGGAACATGGCGGCGGCGGCCCGATATTAAGTGGCGGTTATCGGAGAGCAATTTGGCAACGCGTTTGAGCGACCAAGCCAAGGTTCTGGATGCCGGAAGCCTGTATGTTAAACCCGGTGGCAGGCTTATTTACATCACCTGTTCGATTTTGCCGGAGGAAAATGCAGCGCAAGTTACTGCATTTCTCGCACGAAATTCAGCGTT
This sequence comes from Limoniibacter sp., assembly GCA_031374255.1. Classification (GTDB taxonomy): domain Bacteria; phylum Pseudomonadota; class Alphaproteobacteria; order Rhizobiales; family Rhizobiaceae; genus JALOTE01. Next base: position 1,241 of record JANMFT010000357.1, read on the forward strand.
CAAAACTTTGCTAATTGCGCCTTTGTGGCAGAAGCTGTTTGGCGTTGAGATGGGCAGTCACGCCCGCATATCGGGTGATGGTATAATGCTTACACCTCACACTTTGGGCACTGATGGATTCTTTATTGCCGTGCTGGAACGAATATGAGACTGCCTTAGTTTGAGTGTGGTAATCGTTCATCTATTTCCAAAGCCGGAGTTGAATATGCTAAAATCTTATTGGGGACTTGCTGCTTTTATCATCGGCGTTTTTGGGATAGGCTCAGCAATCGGCGTGTTTTTCATGCCCGGCGCTTGGTATGATACTTTAGCAAAACCGTGGTTTAATCCGCCAAGCTGGCTGTTTGGCCCTGCTTGGACAGTGCTTTATATTTGCATTGGTATTGCGGGCTGGCGCAGCTTTGCCGCTGAAGCAGGCGGTGCTCAGTCGATGGTTTGGTTCGCTCAAATGACATTCAACTTCGCTTGGTCGCCGGTGATGTTCGGCATGAATTTGCTGTGGCCCGCTTTCGGCGTTTTAGCGTTGATGTGGGTATGTATTGTGGCTTTTATCGCTATTGCTTGGGGCAATGGTGACCGGGTATCGGCCTATTTGTTCATGCCTTATTTGGCGTGGGTTACGTTTGCGGGCTTGCTCAATGTTAGTCTGGCTGTCATGAATCCGGCAAGTTAATGCTGGAGTTGAGTTATGGCCAAAATCATATTGGATGTGGATGCCCTTGTGGCATCCGGCAAACTTTCAACAGTTGAAGCTGATAAACTCAAAAGCTTTGCTGAACCCAGCCGCGCAGTTTCGACACTGGTTCAAGTGCTTTATATATTTGGCGCGCTCGGCCTTGCAACCGGAGTGGTCGCCCTCAAGCCAGAGCCAATCGTCGGCCTGATTTTGGCGCTTATCGCGCTCGGTTTTGCTGCGTGGGTTCAATTTACCAAAAATGAAAGTCTATCCATCCTCGGTATTGGCATGTCGTTAGCAGGCACGCTTGGCGTGTGTGGTTGGTTTGGCACTGAATTTGGTACGCCAACCAACGCGCTTTTGATCAACACCGTTTTGACAGGGCTGGTTCTTGCATCTGCACTTTGGTTCCGCTCTTTGTTTCTTATTGCGCTAGTGCCCATTGGTGTCGCCTCCATGCTCGGATCCGGCACTATGTATTGGCATGCGTCTTACGGAATATTTGTGCAGGAGCCGACAATAACAGTGATCGTGTTTGGCATTTTGGCGCTTGGCTTGTTTGCCCTGTGTTATAAATTGCCAGATATTCGCGGTATGCAGGCACTGATCGCCGCCCGTGTGTCTTGGATCATTATGAACTTTGGCTTTTGGGTTGGCTCGCTGTGGGGCGATTATATCGGCGAGCATTTTCAGCAATATGCAGGTGGTCAATACACGTCTTACGAAGAGATGGAAGCATGGCGTTTGACGGCATTTCATATTCCCGACTACGCATTCGTGATTGCATGGGCATTGGCATCAATAGCCACAATATTTTATCTTAAAAGTCACCGCTTCGCAGTCAATGCGGCGATCACATTTCTGGCCATCAACGCCTACACCCAATTTTTTGAACG
>JANMFT010000358.1:0-5888 GCA_031374255.1 Limoniibacter sp.
TTGCGGCCAAATTCGGTTTCAACCGGTTGAACCGAAACGCAATTGGATTTAACCCCGCAATCGCCGCAACCTTCACATACCAGCTCATTGATAATAATACGCTTATCAGGATCAGGGAATGTCCCGCGTTTGCGGCGGCGGCGCTTTTCGGCTGCGCAGGTCTGATCAAAGATGAGAACACTGACACCTTTGATATCGCGCAACTCAAGCTGAACTTCGTTCAACTCATCGCGGTCATGAATGGTCGTAAACGCCGGAAACTCTGCAACACCGGCATATTTTTCAGTATCATCCGTAACAACAGCAATGCGTTCAACACCCTCGGCTCTGACCTGCCGCGCGATTTCATCAACCTTCAAACCGCCTTCATGTGGCTGGCCGCCGGTCATCGCAACCGCGTCGTTATAAAGAATTTTGTAGGTGATATTGGCCTTGGACGACAGCGCAAACCTGATCGCCAGACTACCGGAGTGATTATAGGTACCATCGCCCAAATTCTGGAAAATATGGCCGGTTTCCGTGAAAGGAGCTTCGCCGACCCACTGTGCGCCCTCGCCGCCCATTTGCGTGAAACCATGGGTGTCGCGGTCCATCCACAGGGCCATAAAATGGCAGCCGATACCTGCCGCAGCGCGCGAACCCTCTGGCACTTTGGTTGATGAGTTGTGCGGGCAACCCGAACAAAAATATGGCGTACGGCTAGCCACACTTACCGTATCAGCCAGTTGCACTTGATATTGTTTCAAGCGGTGAACGCGGGCGGAAATCTCTTCGGATGGCCCGATATATTTCAGCACGCGTTCGCCAATCGCAATCGCGATATTATTGGGGTCAAGCGAGCCTTTGACAGGGAACAACCAGTCGCCGCGCTCATCGCGCTTGCCGACAATCAGCGGCTGGTTGGCAGTGCCGTAAAGATGCTCTTTCAACTGCACTTCAAGCAAAGTGCGTTTTTCTTCAACCACGATCACGGTTTCAAGCCCGCGCGTGAATTCGCTAAAATGCTGCGCATCAAATGGCCAAGCACAACCCACTTTAAACAATCTGATGCCAAGGTCGCGCGCACGCGTCTCGTCGATACCTAAATCATCCAAAGCCTGCCGTGTATCGAGATAGCTTTTGCCGATGGTTACAATACCAAGTTTGGCGTTCGCACCGCCGAAATAAATAATACGGTTGAGATTATTCAGCGCTACAAATGCTGAAGCGGCTGCCCGTTTATGCTCATGCAGCCGCGCTTCCTGCCCCAGAAAATCCAGTTCGGCACGGATATTGATGCCGCCTTCGGGCATTGCCAATTCCGGCAGTTTGATCTGAACGCGGTTAATCGAAGCATCAACTGACGCTGTAGATTCAATATTGTCTTTGACACATTTGAACGCCACCCAAGTGGAAGCGTAACGCGACAAGGCATAACCGATTTGCCCATAATCCAAGATTTCCTGAACGCCCGCCGGGTTCAAAATCGGCATCATGACATCAAGAAACAGAAACTCAGTCTGGTGGGCATTGGTCGAAGACTCAGCATTATGATCATCGCCCATCAAGGCGAGCACGCCGCCATTTTTTGCGGTACCAGCCAAATTGGCATGGCGGAAAACATCGCCTGACCGGTCAACACCGGGACCTTTGCCATACCACATACCAAAAACGCCGTCATATTTGGATGGCGAATAAAGCCCCGCTTGCTGCGTGCCCCAAACAGCTGTTGCGGCCAGTTCCTCATTGAGACCCGGTTGAAACACCACGCCCGCTTCGCCAAGTTCTTTCCTCGCGCGCCACAATTGCTGGTCCAGTCCGCCCAGCGGTGAACCGCGATAGCCAGACACAAAACCCGCTGTATTGAGCCCGGCCGCCTTGTCACGGGCATGTTGCATGAGCAACATCCGCACAATGGCCTGTGTGCCCGAAAGATAAACGCTTTTCGAACCAAGATCGAATTTGTCGTTGAGCGAAACATCTCTCAGCGTCATGCAAATCTCCCGCTTTGAAATTACTCCGTCCAAAGCTGCAGGCAGTCTGCGCGCAAAAATCAATTTGGAAAAGTGCGGCAGAAGAGAATTATCAAATTAGCAACGAGCTTCAACGCGGCTGCACTTTTATGAAAGAAAGTTTCGCAGCCACAAACGCTTGCGAAATATTTATTCAACTTAACCAGCCAGTGATTGACCGCCGTCAACTGCAAGGACAACACCGCTGATATATTGTCCGGCATCAGATGCCAATAACAACACAGCACCGTCCAGATCACCGGCACTGCCAAGGCGGCCAAGTGGATTTTTGCGCCGTAAAATCGCACCAGCCGGACTTGCAAGTAATTCAGCGGTGAGCGGTGTCTCAAACCATCCGGGCGCAATGGAATTCACCCGCACATTATGCCGCCCCCATTCAAGCGCTTGAACGCGTGTCAATTGATCCAGCCCCGCTTTGGATGCAGCATATGCCGCCGAGCCCCGTATCGGCTGATTGGCCAGAATAGAGCTGATGTGGATGATACTGCCACCAATTTTTCGCTTGCGAAGGCTCTGAACAAAAGCGGCCGACAATGCATGCGCAGCGGTTAGATTAATATTTAACACCGCCATAAAATCTGTCGTGGAAATTGCTTCGGCACGGTCCATGAATGATGCACCTGCACAATTTATCAAAATATCCACATTACCAAACCGTTCAAATACCAACGCGGGCGTATCAGGAAGCGTAAGGTCAGCAATCAAGCAGTTGCTGTCGGGAAGGGTAAGGCCGGTTTGAGGATCAATGCCGGTCCGTGAAACGATAAACACCGTAGCACCAGCAGCTGATAAAGCCTCTGATATGTGTGCGCCTATTCCGCTATTGCCACCCGTGACCAACGCAACACGGCCCGTTAGATCAAAGAGTGACATAAACATATCCTAATCTATCAGCAGTTTATCCTGCTTACACGTATCGCACCCCATAAACCAAACAGTGCTGCTCAAAAATGCGTTCTCTCTTATATCAACAGCAAAAGTCTCTTCGACCATTTCAATGAAATTAACAGATACTGACCCTGGATGTTAGACTCCAAGCCTCAATCTATCTATGGCAGGTCGAGACAATTCATCCTATCGTCACAAACCATAAGACCATGCGGCCTTGGGGGGAGAGACCATTGCTGATTGCCATTACAAGGGTCATTGACCGCGTCAGCAGGCTTGCATCCTATGTTGCCATTTTTCTGGTGCTGGCCGCATCAATGGTTTCAGCCTTCAATGCGCTTTTTCGATATTCTGTCAGCGGGCTGATCTATTTGGCGGGGCCGGAAGGCGGCGGTGTTTTTGGGGCCATCTTTGATATTTACCGCCAAAACTCAAACACTTTGTCTGAAGCGCAATGGTATATGTTCACCGGCATGGTCATGCTCGGCGGAGCATGGACACTTAAAGTCAACGAGCATGTCCGGGTTGACCTGCTTTATGGTTCGGTTTCTGAGAAAACCCGCACGTGGATTGATTTTCTCGGCGGCATTTTCTTCCTGATGCCTATGTGCATCATCATGCTCTATTTCACGTGGCCCTGGTTTCTGGTGGCGTGGAATTCAAGCGAAGGCTCTCTTAACGCCGGCGGGCTTATCCGCTGGCCAGTCAAACTGATGATTCCGGTTGGTTTTGCACTACTCGGCCTTCAGGCTTTTGCTGAAATCAGCAAATGCTATCTGGCTTTGACGGGCAATTACGTTCGTGAATTTGCCTATGAGAAACCGCTGCAATGACCGCTTTTATTATCCACTATATGGCGCCGATGATGTTTGCCGGCCTGATCATTTTCATGATCATCGGTTATCCTGCGGCATTTTCATTGGCCGCAGTAGGTTTGTTTTTTGGGTTTTTTGCGATTGAACTTGGTGTGATTCAACCGGAGTTTCTCGGCAATCTTACATATCAACTCTATTCTGTCCTTTCTAACGAGTTACTGCTCGCAATTCCATTTTTCACGTTCATGGGTGTGATTTTGGAACGCTGCGGACTGGCCGAAGATTTGCTGGAAGGTTTTGGCCAACTCTTTGGCAATGTGCGTGGCGGGCTGTCTTATGCGGTCATTATCGTTGGCGCAATTTTGGGGGCCATTACCGGAACTGTTGCGGCTTCTGTCATTGCAATGGGGCTCATCTCACTGCCGATGATGATGAAATACGGCTATAATATTCGCCATGCGACCGGCGTTATTGCGGCTTCCGGAACCATCACACAGCTGATTCCACCTTCACTGGTGCTCATAGTTTTGGCCGATGCTTTGGGTCAGTCCCCCGGCGATATGTATATCGGCGCAACAGGTGCCAGCATTGTGCAAGTTTTACTCTTCGCAGGTTGGGTGTTTATTCTGTCAATATTCCGTCCCGAATACGTTCCGGCACTTCCGCCCGAAGCCCGCACATTGCGCGGCTGGGATCTGTTCTGGAAATGTGTGCGTGGCATGGTGCCATCATTGGCACTGATTGCCATCGTTCTTGGCACAATCTTTATGGGCCTTGCCACACCCACTGAGGCCGGCGCCATGGGCGTTGTTGGCGCAATGATTATTGCGGCCATTGCCCGCCGCCTGACATGGGATTTGGTTTACCAAGGCATGGAATCAACGATGAAACTCACCGCAATGGTTGTGTTCATTTTGATGGGCGCACGGGTTTTCAGCCTTGTATTTCAGGGTGTTGGCGGCAGTCACTGGATTGAAGAAATGCTGACCGGTTTGCCGGGCGGGCAGGTTGGATTTCTCATATTTACGATGGTGTTTGTGTTCATCATCGCCTTTTTCCTCGATTTCTTCGAGATCGCGTTCATCATTGTACCGTTATTGGCGCCCGCAGCCGTGGCACTCGACATCAATCTCATCTGGTTCGGGGTGCTGCTTTGCGCCAATATGCAAACCAGCTTCATGCACCCGCCCTTTGGTTTTGCACTTTTCTATCTACGCGGCATTGCCCCCAAAGAGGTCAAAAGCAGTGATATTTATTGGGGCGCCATCCCTTGGATTGTGCTGCAACTCATCCTCGTAGGTTTGCTGGTTGCCTTTCCTGAAATGGTGACATTCTTCCTCGATAAACCGGTGGTACAGGATTTGAATAATATTCAAATTGAGCTGCCGGCTTTGAGCGGCGGCTTGGATGGCGCGCCGGATTTGGGCCTGCCTGCACTTGGCCTGCCTCCTGCTTCACCGGCGCCTACTCCTTAGGCCCGGCTTTTGAGCGCCGAAATAATCAATGCATTCTGCGGCACGCTCAGCGCTGCAACATGCGTAAATTCATTCGGCCCCGAACATGATGTCTGGAAAATCGGCGGCAAGGTATTTGCCATTGTCAGCCGCCCCAAACACAGCGTTTCGTTTAAATGTAATGATGTCGAGTCTGCACAAATGCTGATTGAAGGCGGCGTTGCGAACAAAGCACCCTATTGTCACGCATCCTGGGCGATGGTTGTGCATGGCGAAATGCCGGATGAAGAGCTTCGCGCGCGATTGACCGCGTCTTATAATTTTGTGCGCAAAAGCCTGCCGAAGAAAGTCCAGGCCGGTTTGGAGTAGGAAGCTTGATTCCCAAATCTTCGTCATCGTCCGACTTGATCGGACGACCCATGCCGCGGTGGTTGCATTAACTTTTCGATTTCAACGATATGCTCAATTATACTTTCTGATAAACAAATGGCGTTTAAACCAATTGGCATCGTTCGTCCGATCAAGTCGGACGATGACGTTGTTGAACTATCCCGGGTTGCATAAACCTCAAAACAAAAAACCCGGCAGTCTCTCGCCGGGTTTCACATTTCAAACTGCCATTAAACCTTACAATTTATTGGCACGCTGCTGAATCATCATAAACGTATCGAACGTGTATTCGGAAAGCTGCGCCCACAAATAGGCGTCTTTTTTGAACG
>JANMFT010000205.1:0-2404 GCA_031374255.1 Limoniibacter sp.
GTTCTTGTCGCGCCGCTTGCTCTGACGATTTATTTCGTTCGCTCGATGATTGGGTGGGTTGATGGCTGGATCAAGCCGTATTTGCCGTCCACCGTAAACCCTGACACCTATTTGCCGTTTGCAATTCCTGGCATCGGTTTGATTATTGCGCTGTTTTTGATCACCATGATCGGGTTTTTAACGGCCAATTTTGTCGGACGTAAAATTGTTCAATATGGCGAACGTTTACTGGCGCGCATGCCGGTTGTGCGCAGTATTTACAGCAGTTTGAAACAGATTTTCCAGACCGTATTTTCTGAGAAAAGCCAATCTTTCAAGTCTGTGGCCATTATCGAATATCCACGTAAAGGCGTCTGGGCACTGGCGTTTGTAGCCGGTGATACGCAAGGCGAAGTCAAAGAAAAGCTGCTGCCCGAAGCCGGTGAAACGGTTGCTGTGTTTATGGCGACAACACCAAACCCGACCGGCGGATTCGTGATGTTTTTCCCAAGGAAGGACCTTAAAATATTGAAGATGTCAGTCGAGGATTGTTTAAAACTGGTTATTTCAACTGGTCTGGTTTGGCCGGATTACAACCAAGATCAAATCCAAACGATTGCCAAAAGCGAAGGCATTAAACTGCCTAAGCCGCGTGGCCCAAGAAAAACCGCTAAGCCGCAATAATTGTTTCAGCGGCTTTTATGCCCGATAGATGCGCCCCGTGCACCGTGCCAAAATACGGACTGGCAGCTTCACCTGCAAAATAAATTCGGCCATCAACAGGCTTGAACAAGGCTTCAAAGTCTTCCGGTTTTGTGGAAATTCCGGGGTATGAGTATGCGCCAAGTGCAAACGGGTCTTCAGACCAGCGGCTCACCAAAATATTATCAATGCGTGGTGAAGCACTTTTACGGGCAAGAGCAACGCTTTCAGCTATTTCTTGAGCAATGTTCCGGTCAGAAAGGGATGCCGCAGTGATTGCATCCTCACCTCCGCAATAGGCCATCACAGCAGGTCGACCTGCAATGCCCGTAAGTCCGACCAAATTACGCAACAAACGCCGGTCATTGGCAACAAATGCAACGTTTGTTTTTGGAAGAACCGCGTCACCCTCAAACGTAACTATAGCCTTCATGAATGAACCGAACCCGATACGCGAAATGGCTTCCAAATGGCCGTCCGGCAGGTTGTTTTCAAATCTGATTGCATTTGCCTTTAAAACGCCAAGTGGCACAGTGCAGATGCAGTAGCCGGCTTCGTAGCGATTATTGGATGATTGAACGGCCACTCCAGACTCAGTCCACCGGATACTTTCAACGGCTTCATCGAGTTTTATCTCCAAGCCTTTGGCAAGAAATTTCGGCAGCCGGTCATAGCCGTTAATAATAATTAAATCATCGCCACTAAACTCTTCACCAGATTCAGCCGCGCATTGGTTCAATAGTTTTGGCCCTGCCGCGTATTCGCTGGTGAACTCACGGTCGAGAATGACTTTCATAATGTCTTGATCGGCGCCACTTAGCCCATATTCACGGATGGAATTTGTCAGTTGTTGGTCGAGTGCTGTCTGCACAGGTCGCTCAATGCAAGTCGCTGCAATTGCTTGTGAAACCTGCTGATAGGTATCATTGAGCTGCGGAAAACGTTCGCCATTGTCGATTAGTCTGCCACTGCTTGATAATATGGCGATATCATTGTGGTTGAAGCGAACGGCTCGCGCACCGGCGGATTTGGCAAGATCAACCAAAGGATTGCCAGTTGCGCCGTGAATCCAGTTGGCACCCAGCTCAGCGGGAAAACCTAAACTGCGGTCGGTATGGATGCGCCCGCCGATCCGTTTGCGCGCCTCAAGAATGATGACTGACTTACCGGCCTCATTGAGTTTGCGCGCAGCTGAAAGTCCCGCCATTCCCGCTCCAATGACGATGACATCATAGGTAGTGGCTTTTGCGGGCCGCGATATTACGGGCATTGCTAAAATTGCTGCGCCTGCAATTAAGAATTTGCGTCTTGATACCATTTTGCCAGATTTATAATTCCCGGTTGGCATCGTCGAATCGCTCAATTGTGAATGTGGATAGCGTAATTCTCGACAACCATATTTGCGAGCAGTTTTTCGCACATCGCTTTGACGGCCGTTTCCGCGCTGTCTGCATTGTCTGCATCAACCACCAAATCAAAGACTTTTCCTTGGCGCACGGCATCCACTCCGCTAAAGCCAAGTGAACCCAGCGCCGATTGAATGGCTTTGCCTTGCGGGTCAAGAACGCCGTTTTTAAGCGTAACAGTCACCCGGACTTTAAATTTCATTTTATTCAAAGCCCCTTAGTGACGGGTACGGGTTGAACGCGGCATGACAAGAACCGGCCCTGATGTTGGCGGGGTTTCGTTCTCATTCATAATGCCAAGGCGGCGGGCAACTTCG
>JANMFT010000464.1:0-5652 GCA_031374255.1 Limoniibacter sp.
TCCATATCAATAATGGGCGACCACACCAGCCGTGCATCTGGAAATTTGGTTTTAAGCGCATAAACCAACCCGCCAAAACCTTTGGTGAACCCGCGCAAAGTGACAAAGTTTTTAGCATCATTGGTGCCGACTATGAACAGAATATGCGTCCAGTTTTCGTGGGGCAAGTGCGGCACAACATAATCGCGGAGGTCAGACGCAATTGCAGAGTTTGACCCCGCCATACGCCACTCAACCGGTTGGCCGGTTGCGGTGTTCAGGTTGGCAGCAATCAAAGGCGCCAAACATTCCGATGTATGATCAGCGCCAACACCGGCGGCAGACGAGTCGCCAACCACCAGCAGCCTGAGCATTTCGCCTTTGCCTTCAACTTTTCCGGTGAGCGGCCCGAGGGGTGGAACCATACGCACTGTGCGCGCCCGCACACGCTGGCCCATCACATAAAGTGCAGGGACGCAGAGCCAAGGAAGCAGGGAGGTGAGGAAGGGAGGCTTCATAGATGCAAAAGTGCTCTTAGCCTTGCCGCAACTTCGCCCCCAATCTCTGGGCATTTGTCAGCAAACGCAGATCGCCTAAGTGACCAATCAAGGCTTTTGATTTGATCGGTAAGAACAACACCTTGAATACTGGATGTTACCGGCAGCACAACTTCAAACCGGAAACCTTTGATCTTTGAAGTGACGGGACATAAAATACAGAGCCGTGTCGCTGTATTGTAGGGTTTGGAGGAAAGCACATAGGCAGGCCGTCTTCCCGCTTGTTCATGGCCAATCTGTGGATCAAAGTTGATCCAGATAATGTCGCCAACATCCGGGCAATACGCTAAATCACCACTCATTGCCAACGGCTGGCCCGACAGAAATTTCACCGTGAAGATTGTCTTCTGTTATTCCGTCCAGTAATTCTTCCAAGGTATAAAATGGCACTGCTTTTGGCGGGCTAACAACCAGCTTTCCGTTCTTGACAACCATATCAACTTGGGTGCCTGCATCAATGTCCAGCTCCTTTGCCAAAGAGGCTGGCACCCTCAGCGCCAAGGAGTTACCCCATTTTACAATATTTGCTTGCATAACCGTGCTCCTATTGCACTACAATGTAGATACAATTTTCGACGAGTCAAATTTTGACTTGGGTTGCGTCACCCGGCCTTGGATGCCGCAACAATGCCGTCAATGGTTTCACCTAAAATGCGATCAAACTCAGCATCAGGCTGGCTGGCGAATAGCCCCTCGGCCAACGCGCGGGAAAACGAGGCAATCATGCCGGAGTTTTGGCTGAGCATCATATTCGCAATATCGCGCGGGTAGCCGCCTGAGAGCGCTACCACACGCATGACTTTCGGGTGTTTGACCAGCGGATGGTAAAGATTGGCCTGGTTGGGCAGCGAGAGTTTCAACATCACCGGCTTGTCTTGTTTGTCGAGATGTTTGGTGAGCGCTGCGAGCAGCATGGCTTCGGCTTCAGATTTATCGGCAATGGTTATCGTCACTTCAGGCTCAATGATCGGCATTAAGTCATGGGCGATAATCTCATTACCCACTTCAAATTGTTGCGCCACTACAGCCTCAATGCCGCTCACATTGGCAGCATTGATGACCGAACGCATCTTGGTGCCAAACACATTTTTGGCAACTGCACGTTTGAGGAGCGCACTTAAATCAGGCATCGCCTTCATCATTTGGACGCCGTGTGCTTCATCGGCGAGGCCTTGATCCACCTTCAAAAACGGCACCACATGGCGTTTCTGCCAAAGGTAGTCGGTGGTCGACATGCCGTCAATTTCGCCATCCATGGTGCGCTCGAACAAAATTGCGCCAATGACTTTATCGCCGGTAAAAGCCGGTGACTTGATGATGCGGGAGCGCATGGCGTGTACCATGGCATACATTTCCGTTTCGCCGGAATATTGGCTTTCATCAACACCATAGAGCTTCAATGCCTTGGGGGTTGAGCCGCCGGATTGATCCAGCGCAGCAATGAAGCCGTCTTTTTCGGCCATTTGTATGGCCATTTGGCCTACGAGTGCTGCGCGTGACATGTGACTTCCCCCAAATGATAATAAGCCGCAATAGCAGAGCGCAGGCCGCCGGAAAACAGAGTTAGATCAAACTCAATCGATTGAATTTAAAATGTTTGGGTAAAGCAAGTTAAGTCTGCTGTAACAGCTTAATGGTGGTTGCACGCAAGGCTGTAATTGTCGGGTTGAGCAGCGCGATGCGATCAAAAACGCCGGGCTGATCTGCCAAGGATTTTCGAAGCGCTTTACCAAATTCCATTCTGAGTTCAGTGCCGATGTTAAACTTTGACACCCTCGTTTGCCGCGCCAGCATTTGGCGGGTTTCGAGCGGAATGCCGCTGCCGCCATGCAAAACGAGTGGCAGGCGCGTGACGGCTTCGATGGCGCGCAGGGCTTCGAGATTTATGCCGCTGGTTTTTTCCGTGCTCAAATGCACATTGCCAACAGATATAGCGAGCGCATCTGCACCGCTTTCACGATCAAAGCGCTCTGCATCCAAAGGGTTGGTAAATACGCCTTGTTCGCCGCCGGAATAGCCGACAAAGCCGACTTCGCCCTCAACAGAAATGCCGTAGGGTTTTGCGATGCTGACGACTTCTGCGGACAGGTCAATATTAGCGGAAATCTCCAGCCGCGAGCCGTCGATCATGACCGAAGAAAAGCCGTGCTCAATTCCGGCGCGGCATTGTTCCACCGTGGTGGCGTGGTCAATATGGCAGACAATGGGAACGTTCGCCTGCTCAGCTAAGTGACGGAACATTTTGCCCAAAATCGGTAAGGGCGTGTAAGCGCGGCAGCCCGGCCCCGCCTGCAAAATAATAGGCGCATTGGTTTCTTCGGCGGCCTCAACATAGGCGCGCGCATCTTCCCAGCCGAGCACCACAAGCCCAAGCACAGCGCGGCCTTTGTGCATTGCGGGCAGCAATACATCATTGAGGTTGGCGACTGTCATTGCAACCACATCATTTGAATTTTGCGATCATGTCTTTGATGCCCGGGATGGTTTCAATCTGGTGCGCGTGAGCCGGCTGAAAATACTGCACCAGTGGGCGCTGGCTGAGCCCGCCCAGAATCGTGAAATAATACATTTCATAGCCCGGTGCGACGACACAGGGGTGATAACCTTTTTCAAGCACTACGGTAGAACCATCAAGCAAATGATAGGCATCACCTACCTTGCCATCTTCACGCTGCACCAATTGCAAGCCAAAGCCGGTGTTGGGCTTAAAGCGGAAATTATAGGTTTCATCGTGACGGGTTTCGAGTGGCAACCTGTCTGTATCATGCTTGTGCGGCGGGAAGCCGGACCAGCCACCCTGCCCGACTGTGAACAGTTCAGACACCAGCAACCGCCCGACTTTATCGCGGTATTTACCACCCAAAATATGTTTGATTTTGCGGTGGGTTTTGGTCTCGTCGGAACCGTATTGCACGCGGTCAATGTCAACCCCGCGCACCGCGAACGGTTCTAAAACCACGTCGTATTTTGCCCCTGCGATAAATACTTCGGCGGCGTCTGAAACACAGACCAACCGCGCCTTTGCGCCGGACGGGCAATAGACGCCTTCGGGTTCTCCATCCCAAACATCAACCCCGCGTTTGCCAATAGCGGCAAAGTGCATGCCTTCGATTTCGATGTCCACGCTGCCGGTGGCTGGCACGATACCGGTTTCATAGCCGGGCACTTGAAATTCAAAACTCTGCCCGAGAGCCAGTTTGACAATGTTGAAATAATTGAGCGGCACGCGCGCATCTTCAACGTCAACGATGGGCCGGTTGTGATTATCAAACGGTGCAATATGCATGATTTTATGAATGGCTTTCAATAAATGCGTTTAGTTCAGCGGGTGTAGGGCAAGCAGGCGCGCAACCAACGCGCGTGACGACGATAGCTGCCGACGCCGAGCCGCGTTTAACACTGTCGGTCAAACTAAATCCGCTGGCAAGGCTGGTGCAAAACCCGCCCAGAAACGCGTCACCAGCACCCGTCGGTTTAAGCGCCGTCACTTTGAACACCGGCGTTTCAAACGATGTATTGTCTGCAAAAGTGATCGACCCGCGTTCACCCATTTTATGGATAGCGATGGCGCTTTGCCCATAGATTTCGGCGAGCGCCAACCCCCCGCCGGTTTTGTCCGCGAGCAAATCAAATTCCTCATCATTGCCGACGATAATGTCGCAAAGATCAGCGGCATTACGGCAAATACGGGTGGCCTCTTCGCGCGATTGCCAAGAGTAGGGTCGGTAATCGACATCGATGATCACCGGCAAATGTTCGGCCTTTGCGCGGGCCATCAAGGCCAAAACCGCGCCGCGGGACGGCTCAATGGCAAGGCTGGTGCCTGTAATAATCAAAGCGCCGAATGCTGATAAATTCACGCTGTCGGCGTGCGCTTTGGTCAACTGAAAATCGGCGGCATTGTTGCGGTAAATCACTGATTGGCAATTCTCGCTGCGGCTCTCAACTACTGCCAGAGAGTTACGCGCTTCGCCACCTGTTTTGAAAACATATGTGCCATCAATGCCATATTGGACAAGTTGCGCTGATACAAAGCGCCCGACCGCGTCATCAGAGACGCAGGTGAGCAAAGCCGCTTTGCCGCCGAGCCGTGTTATCGCGGCAGCACTATTGGCTGCCGATCCGCCGAGGGCCGATGTAAACCGTGTAGCGTCTTCCACTCGTGTTCCGGGAGGGTCGGCGTACAAATCCATACCAGCACGCCCAACCACCAAAAAATGATTACGGCTGAAACGGTTCATTATTTCAGCGGATGGAATCTGCATGTCGTTTTCAATATGGCTCTGCTTGACGCTTCACGCTAAATGCGGTCTTTCAGCATTGCAACAGCCCCACATACAGAAGCCAAAAAATGAGCGAAATCGGTATTGGCATTATCGGTGCAGGCTATATGGGCAAAGCCCATTCTGTTGCTATGGCCGCCGTTGGCCCAGTGTTCAACACAGCTCTTCGCCCGCGCTTAGAGATGATCTGCACAACGACACCGGACGGCGCAATAGCGAAAGCCAAAGCCTATGGTTTTGCCCGCTCAACGAGCGATTGGAAGACATTGGTCAATGACCCTCGTGTGGAAGCCATTGTCATCGCCAGCCCTCAAAACACCCACCGCGAGATTGCACTGGCAGCCTTTGCACTTGGCAAACCGGTGATGTGCGAAAAACCATTGGGTGAAGATTTGGCGGACAGCCGCGTGATGGTTGCGGCGGCGGAAAAAGCAGGTGCCATCAACATGACCGGCTTTAATTATATCCGCACGCCTGCCTCGCAACTTGCCCGCCAGATTATCACTAATGGCGAAATCGGTGACATCACCTATATGCGCGGCGAACACACGGAAGATTTTATGGCTGACGCAAATCTGCCGGCCAATTGGCGCACCGAAGGCCGCGCCAATGGCAATATGGGTGATCTTTCACCGCATATCATCAATGCAGCTTTGGCATTATGCGGGCCGATCAAGTCGCTGGTCGCAGACATTGAAACCGTACATAAAATGCGGCCTGGGCCAAACGGGCCGCAAGCCGTGAACAATGATGATCAGGCGCAAATCACCTGCCGGTTTGAATCGGGCGCGATGGGATCGCTCTATATCAGCCGTGTCGCAACAGGCCGTAAA
>JANMFT010000001.1:0-3507 GCA_031374255.1 Limoniibacter sp.
ATACACTCATCCGCAAGGGTAAGGTAAAGCGCTTTAAAGGCACAATCGGTCGTCAGATCGATGTCAAAAAAGCCATCGTGACCCTCGCTGAGGGTTCCTCGATTGATGTGACGACCGGTCTCTAAGGCGCGGGCGGGGAAATAGTAAAATGGCATTGAAGAATTTCAAACCAACAACGCCGAGCCGCCGTCAGTTAGTTCTGATCGACCGCTCCGAGTTGCATAAGGGTAAGCCTGAGAAGTCACTGACCGTTGGTCTGACTTCGAAGGGTGGCCGTAACAACACCGGACGTATCACCGTTCGCTATCAGGGCGGCGGTCACAAGCGCTCCTACCGTATGGTGGATTTTAAACGTCGTAAGTTTGATATTGCTGGCACCGTTACGCGGCTTGAGTATGATCCGAACCGAACAGCGTTTATCGCTCTCATTACTTATGCTGACGGTGAACTGGCCTACATCATTGCTCCGCAGCGTTTGGCTGTTGGTGATCAGGTGATGGCTACTGCCGGAACAGTGGACGTAAAGCCGGGCAACGCAATGCCGCTTGGCAACATGCCGGTTGGCACGATTGTGCACAACGTTGAAATGAAGCAGGGCAAAGGCGGCCAGATTGCACGCTCAGCCGGTGCTTATGCTCAGCTTGTTGGCCGTGACCGTGGTATGGCGATTTTACGTCTTGGTTCAGGTGAGCAGCGTTTGGTGCACGGCGAATGCCTTGCAACAGTTGGCGCTGTTTCAAACCCTGATCATGGCAACCAGAATTTGGGTAAAGCCGGCCGTAATGTCTGGCTTGGCAAACGTCCGCATGTTCGCGGTGTTGCCATGAACCCGGTTGATCACCCGCACGGCGGCGGCGAAGGCCGCACCTCAGGTGGCCGCCATCCGGTCACACCGTGGGGCAAACCGACTAAAGGTAAGAAGACACGTTCTAACAAGTCTTCAAATATTTTCATCATGCGCTCGCGTCACGCGGCGAAGAAATAAGGGAAGACTGATCACATGGCACGGTCTGTCTGGAAAGGTCCGTTTATTGACGGCTATCTGCTTAAGAAAGCAGAAAAAGGTCGCGCAAGCGGGCGTAACGACGTTATTAAAATCTGGAGCCGTCGCTCCACGATTATCCCGCAATTCGTGGGGCTCACTTTCGGTGTTTACAATGGCCAGAAGCATATTCCGGTTAGCGTAAGCGAGGAAATGGTTGGTCATAAATTCGGCGAATTCTCACCGACGCGCACCTATTATGGTCACGGCGCTGATAAGAAGGCGAAGAGGAAGTAACAATGGGTAAGCCAAAGTCACCTCGTCCGGTTGCGGACAATGAGGCACGCGCGATTGCTCGCATGTTACGCGTTAGCCCGCAAAAGTTGAACATTGTTGCCACGCTCATTCGCGGCAAGAAGGTTGCTGTTGCGCTGGCCGATCTGGAATTTTCGCGCCGGCGTATTTCTGATCAGGTTCGCAAGACCCTTCAATCAGCGGTCGCAAATGCTGAAAATAACCATAGCCTCGATGTTGATGCGCTGGTTGTGGCTGAAGCCTTTGTCGGCAACTCCATCAAGCTGAAGCGCTTCCATGCACGTGGCCGCGGTAAAGCAAGCCGTATCGAGCGTCCATACGCTCATCTGACAATCGTTGTGCGCGAAGTCGCGTCGAAAGCGGAGGCCGCATAATGGGTCAGAAGGTCAATCCAACCGGACTGCGTTTGCAGATCAACCGTACTTGGGACAGCCGTTGGTATGCAAACACTGGCGAATACGCAGTTCTGCTGCACGAAGATTTGAAAATCCGCGCTTATCTCGAAGAAGAGTTGAAGGCGTCGGGTATTTCGAAAGTTGTTATTGAGCGTCCGCACAAGAAATGCCGCGTTACCATTCATTCGGCCCGCCCGGGCCTGATTATCGGTAAAAAAGGCGCTGACATTGAGAAGCTTCGTAAGAAGATTTCTGAAATGACAAAAGGTGAAACGCACCTCAACATTGTTGAAGTCCGCAAGCCTGAGTGTGATGCCAAACTCGTTGCGCAGGGTATCACCCAGCAGCTCGAGCGCCGTGTTGCGTTCCGTCGCGCCATGAAACGCGCTGTTCAGTCCGCAATGCGTATGGGTGCTGAAGGCATTCGTATTAACTGCGCGGGTCGTCTTGGTGGCGCTGAGATTGCGCGTATTGAATGGTATCGCGAAGGTCGCGTGCCATTGCATACTCTGCGCGCTGATATTGATTACGGCACATCCGAAGCTGAAACAGCTTTTGGTATTTGCGGTGTTAAAGTGTGGATTTTCAAGGGCGAAATCCTTGAGCATGATCCGATGGCTTCTGAGCGTCGCGCGACTGAAGGCGAGGCTTCGCCCCGCCGCCGCGAAAACGCTTGAGCTGGCATTGGATCTGAGGAGTTAGAAAAAAATGCTGCAGCCAAAGCGCACCAAATACCGTAAGGCCTTTAAAGGCCGCATCCATGGTGAATCCAAGGGTGGCACTGATTTGAACTTCGGCGAATATGGCCTGAAGTCTTTGGAGCCAAACCGCGTGACTGCGCGTGAAATTGAGGCGGCCCGCCGCGCGATTACACGTCAGATGAAACGTCAGGGCCGTGTATGGATCCGTATTTTCCCGGATCTGCCGGTGACGAAAAAGCCTACCGAAGTCCGTATGGGTAAAGGTAAAGGCAGCGTGGAATTCTGGGCAGCACGTGTTGCTCCGGGCCGCGTATTGTTTGAAATCGACGGCGTTGCTGAAGATATTGCGCGTGAGGCGCTGCGTCTTGGTTCCGCTAAATTGTCAGTGCGTACGCGCTTTGTTGCGCGTATCCCTGATTGAGCCGGGGAGCTATCAATATGAAAACCGCTGATGTACGGGGTATGTCTCCCGATCAGATGGCCGAAAAGCTTGGCGAACTGAAAAAGGCGCAATTTAACCTGCGTTTCCAGAAAGCCACCGGCCAGCTGGAAAAAACCGCTGAAGTCCGCAACACTCGCCGGGCTATTGCAAAGATTAAGACGATTGCTGCTGAAAAAGCGGCTAACCAGAAGGCCTAAAGACATGCCAAAACGCGTACTTCAGGGCGTCGTCGTTAGCGACACCAACGAAAAGACCGTTGTTGTGCGCGTCGAGCGCCGCTACACGCATCCAGTCTTGAAAAAGACTGTTCGTGATTCGAAAAAATACCATGCTCACGACGAGGCAAATGCCTGCAAAGTTGGCGATATGGTTTCCATTCAGGAATCGGCTCCGATTTCAAAGAATAAACGTTGGGTTGTCGTCGCTGACGCTGCTTCCGCGTAAATAATCACTGGCACAATGCGTCTTCGGGCGTGTTTGTGTTTTAACAAGAAACAAGAGGCGAAACGCCATGATCCAGATGCAAACAAACCTCGACGTCGCCGATAATTCCGGTGCGCGCCGTGTCATGTGCATCAAAGTACTGGGCGGCTCGAAGCGTCGTTACGCTTCGGTTGGCGACATTATTGTTGTCTCCGTCAAGGAAGCCATTCCACGCGGTCGCGTGAAGAA
>JANMFT010000005.1:0-3105 GCA_031374255.1 Limoniibacter sp.
CCAAATGAACGCCGCCTGTGACGGGCGATTCCATCAGGCGCACGTTATGTTCCGCAGCGACCGCGCCCAGCCGCAAAATATCATCGCGGCCAAGCGTCGATATTTCGATCCAGTCCATTCCGGGTTTTGCTGTTTCCAGCATCTTATGCAGCACCATTTCGGAAACCGCTGGCGATGGTAGGCAGGTGAAAACCGCGTCTGATTTGGCGGCAACTTCCTGAGGCGTGGCAACAAATATCGCGCCCATCGCCAGATGGCGCTCGCCCAGTTTCGGGTCGATGTCTGTAACACAAACGCTAAAACCCTCGCGCAAAAGACTCGCCGCCAAATGCCCGCCCAAATTTCCCAAACCGATAAAACCATAACGCATGAAAGCCTCCCCAAACCTTGACCCTTATTTCAACATTAGCGCCATTCGCCTTTGCCTGTCTGCGACCAAACCAAATTTTGTCGTGAACAAAGTGGCAAACCGCAAAAATCCGTGCCACTGATTTACTGCTAATTTGGGAGATGAAGCTTGCCACTATCCATAAACCGCGATGTGTTCATCACCTGCGCCGTGACAGGCTCCGGCGCAACCCAAGACCGCTCGCCGCACGTGCCGCGCTCACCTAAGCAAATAGCTGATGCCGCGATCGATGCCGCTAAGGCCGGAGCCGCCATTGTGCACTGCCATGTGCGCGACCCGGAAACCGGCAAACCGCGCCGCGATGTGGCGCTCTACCGCGAAGTGACGGAACGCATCCGCGATGCCAATGTCGATGTGGTGCTCAACCTTACCGCCGGTATGGGCGGCGATATGGTGTTTGGCGGGCCGGACGCCCCGCTGCCGCTCGTCGCCGGAACCGATATGGGCAGCGCTGCGAGCCGCATGGAACATATTGCTGCCTGCCTGCCCGAAATCTGCACGCTGGATTGCGGCACGATGAATTTTGCTGAAGCCGATTACGTGATGACCAACACGCCCGGCATGCTGCGCGCCATGGGCGCGATGATGACCAAGCTCGGCGTGAAGCCCGAAATCGAAGCCTTTGACACCGGCCATCTTTGGTTTGCCAAACAGCTTGTCGAAGAAGGCGTGCTGGAGTCTGACGCGCTCGTGCAACTCTGTATGGGTGTGCCATGGGGCGCACCCGATGATTTGAACACGTTCATGGCCATGGTGAACAATGTGCCACCCTACTGGACATGGAGCGCGTTCTCCCTTGGCCGCAGCCAAATGCCTTATGTCGCCGCAGCCGTTCTGGCAGGCGGCAATGTGCGTGTTGGCCTCGAAGATAATCTCTGGCTCGGCAAAGGCCAGCTTGCCACCAATGCGCAACTGGTTGAACGCGCCGTGACGATTATTGAGAATTTGGGTGCGAGGGTGATCGGGCCTGAGGAGGTGCGGGCGAAGCTAAGGTTGGTGAAGAGGGCGATGGTGTGACATTATTCACCGCAATCAAACCTATTGTAGATTTTCTTTATTGGCAGTTTATGATAACCGCTGTCATGTTTCCTGGAATATCAATCGCCATTATTGAGTCGAAAAATTCTCTAAAATGGATCTTTTGGTGCGCAATTAATGGTTTATGCTTACTTTTTGTTATACCAACGATAATAATATATTTCTTTTTTGAAAATTCACACTGGCAAAAATTAGATCTATATTTCTATCAATCTATCTTCATTTTAATGTGTTTAAATTTATTTTTCAGCATGGTTGGATTGATAATACTATTTGTCAGACCAATTTTTAATAAAATAATCAAAGACTCTTTTAAAAGATTTATTACTATTTGGTTTGGGTCAGGTTTTGTTTTCACATTATTATTTTTTTATCCGAGGGGATAATTTTGAAAATCGCAGCAATTCTTGGGCTGGGCGTGATCGGGGCGGCGTGGGTGGCGCGGCTGATTGAGAATGACATTGATTGCGTGGTGTTTGACCCAGCGCCCGATGCCGCAACCAAACTTCAAGATGTGCTGGAAAATGCTGACCGCGCTTACGCCAAACTCACCATGGCGCAGCGCGGGCACAAAGGCGCGTTCCGGTTTGCGGCGTCCGTTGCCGACGCCTGTCACGATGTGGATTTGATCATCGAGGCCGTGCCGGAGCGCATCGACATTAAGCTAAAGGTCTATGCCGAGGCTGAAACTACGGCGCGGGCGGACGCGATCATTGCTTCATCAACATCCGGTTTTTTGCCAACCGATTTGCAGGCTGGTTTGAAATATCCTGAGCGCCTTCTGGTCGCCCATCCGTTCAACCCGGTTTATCTTTTGCCGGTGATTGAGATTGTCGGCGGCAAGCAAACCGCGCCCGAAGCCATTACCAAAGCGATGGATTTTTACCCGACCATCGGCATGAAGCCGGTTCACGTCAAAAAAGAAATCGAGGCCTTTGTTGCCGACCGGTTGCTGGAAACGCTGTGGCGCGAGGCACTGTGGCTGATCAAAGACGGCATTTGCACCACCGAAGAACTCGATGATATTATGCGCTATGGTTTCGGGTTGCGCTGGGCGCAAATGGGCCTGTTTGAAACCTACCGCACCGCGGGCGGCGATGCGGGGATGCGGCACTTCATGGCGGAATTCGGGCCGTGCCTTCAATGGCCGTGGAGCCGCCTCACCGATGTGCCGGAATTCAACGATGAATTGGTGGATCTGATCACCGGACAATCCGACGCGCAATCCGGCCACATGACGATCCGCGAGCTGATCCAGAAGCGCGATGATAATCTGATCGGTATCATGCAAGCGCTTAAAGCCAATGATTGGGGCGCAGGCAAAACACTGGCGGCTTACGAGAAAAAGCTGTTCGACCAAGGCGCAGCGTCAAACGCGTTGCAACTTTCAGCACAGCCGATCAAAACCACTCAACGCCGCATTCCCACAGATTGGGCAGATTATAACGGCCACATGAACGAAGCGCGCTATTTGCAGGCTTTCGGCGACGCCACCGACGCGCTGATGCGGCTGATCGGCGTGGACGGCGCCTATATCGACAGTGGCAACTCATACTTCACCGTTGAAACCCACATTCGCCATTTGGATGAAACCCGCGTCAACGAGCCGGTCTATACGTTGACGCAAGTGATCGAGGGCGAAGGCAAAAAGCTGCACG
>JANMFT010000068.1:0-3742 GCA_031374255.1 Limoniibacter sp.
TCCATAACCGGCAAAACCGGATCATCATTCCGCCAGCTTTGGGCCAAGGCGGCATTATCGTTTTTGAGGAATAAATCTTTGCTACCAAACGCCCACGTAAAAGCCGGAGCCGTCACTTTCGGCAATGATTTACCACTCGCATTGATTGCAGGGCCGTGCCAGCTCGAAAGCCGCGAGCATGCCTTCATGATGGCAGGCGCTCTCAAAGAAATGGCTATAAAACTTGGTATCGGGCTGATTTATAAAACCAGTTACGACAAAGCCAACCGCACTTCAATCAAGGGAAAACGCGGTTTGGGCTTGGAGAAATCCCTTCAGATTTTTGCGGACATCAAGTCTGAGTTTGGCCTGCCGGTTTTGACTGATGTCCACACCGAAGAGCACTGCAAAATCGTCAGCCAAGTGGTTGATATATTGCAGATTCCTGCGTTTCTCTCGCGCCAGACTGACTTGCTGGTGGCCGCCGCCGAAACCGGCAAGATCGTCAACATCAAAAAGGGCCAATTTCTAGCGCCATGGGATATGAAGAACGTGCTCGCTAAAGTGACAGATAGCGGCAACCCGAATGTGCTGCTCACCGAGCGTGGCGCGTCATTCGGCTATAACACACTGGTATCTGATATGCGATCGCTGCCACTCATGGCGGCGCTTGGCGCGCCAGTGATTTTTGACGCAACGCACTCGGTGCAGCAACCGGGCGGGCAGGGCGCATCATCAGGTGGCGACCGGCGCATGGTGCCGGTCTTGGCGCGCGCTGCAATCGCGGTGGGTGTCGCGGGCGTGTTTATCGAAACCCATGAGGACCCCGACAATGCGCCGTCCGACGGGCCGAACATGATTAAGCTGTTGGAGTTGCCTGCTTTGATTGAAACACTGATGGCATTCGACCGGCTGGCCAAAGCGCATCCGATCTCGATCTAAAACCTGTCATTGTTCTTTGACCTGCATTGTTTAAAAGCCAATTTAAGAATCTTTTTCCCATACGGAGCCTCCTATGACCGCAATCGTTGATATTTTTGGCCGCGAAATTTTGGATAGCCGCGGCAACCCCACGGTTGAGGTGGATGTGGTGCTGGAAGATGGCTCAATGGGCCGCGCAGCGGTGCCATCAGGCGCTTCAACCGGCGCGCATGAGGCGATGGAGCTGCGCGATGGCGGCAAGCGCTACATGGGCAAAGGCGTCGAGAAAGCCGTGGCTGCCGTGAACGAGGAGCTTGCCGAAGCGCTGCTTGGCCTTGACGCCGAAGAGCAAATCGAAATCGACCAAATTATGATTGATCTGGATGGCACGCCCAATAAAGGTCGCCTCGGTGCGAACGCCATTTTGGGCGTATCGCTCGCTATTGCCAAAGCCGCCGCTGAAGCTGCGGGCCTGCCGTTGTACCGCTATGTCGGCGGCCCAAGCGCCCGCGTTTTGCCGGTGCCAATGATGAACATTATCAATGGCGGCATGCACGCTGATAACCCGATTGATTTTCAGGAATTTATGATTTTGCCGGTCGGCGCGCCGAACATCCGTGAGGCCGTGCGCATGGGTTCAGAAGTCTTTCACACGCTCAAAAAAGACTTGAAACAGGCTGGCCACAACACCGGCGTTGGCGATGAGGGCGGTTTTGCGCCAAACCTTAAAAACGCTGAAGCCGCGCTGGATTTTATCATGGCGTCGATCACACGCGCCGGTTTCAAGCCAGGCGAAGATATGTTCCTCGGCCTTGATTGTGCAGCAACCGAATTCTTTAAAGACGGAAACTACGTCTATGAAGGCGACGGCACGATTCGTAACCCCGAGACACAAGCCAAATATCTTGCAAAACTCGCCAATGATTACCCGATTGCCTCCATCGAAGACGGCATGTCGGAAGATGATTGGGACGGCTGGAAAATGCTGACCGATATGATTGGCAAAACCTGCCAATTGGTCGGCGATGATTTGTTTGTGACCAATTCATCGCGTTTGCGCGATGGTATTAAAATGGGCGTGGCCAATTCCATACTCGTTAAAGTCAACCAGATCGGCACGTTAACGGAAACGCTTGATTCCGTCGAAACCGCGCACCGCGCTGGCTATACGTCCGTTATGTCACACCGTTCCGGCGAAACCGAAGACTCCACAATTGCTGATTTGGCAGTCGCAACCAATTGCGGCCAGATCAAAACCGGCTCGCTCGCAAGATCTGACCGTACCGCAAAATACAACCAGCTGATCCGTATTGAGGAAATGCTGGGCGATCAAGCGCGGTATGCCGGCAAAGAGATTTTCAAGGGTCGGATTTGATTTGAGTTTTGAAGTGAGTCATTCCCGCATTTATTGCGGGAACCCAGACTTGTTTTAAAATTTTGATGATAAGAAAGAAAGTCTAGGCCCCCGCACAAGAAAGAGGCGGGGGTGACTAATTGGACAAATCGAAAAAACCTAAAGCGGGATGTTCCCGTGTTTCTTCCACGGGTTAGTCAGCTGTTTTTTATCGAGCAATTTCAACGCTTTGGCAACGCGTCTTCGTGTTGAATGCGGCATGATGACGTCGTCTATATAGCCACGTTCGGCCGCCACAAACGGCGACAGAAACCGCTCTTCATATGCTCTGGTGTGGGCTGCAATTTTATCGGCGTCGCCAATATCTTTGCGGTGAATAATCTCCACTGCACCTCTGGCACCCATCACCGCAATTTGTGCTGTCGGCCAAGCGTAATTCACATCGCCGCGTAAATGTTTCGACGCCATTACATCGTAGGCGCCGCCATAGGCTTTGCGGGTAATGATCGTTACTTTTGGCACGGTGGCTTCGCCGTAGGCATAAAGCAGTTTTGCACCATGTTTAATCAGCCCGCCATATTCCTGTGCTGTGCCGGGAAGAAATCCGGGAACATCGACAAACGTAACGAGAGGTATGGAAAAACAATCACAAAACCGCACAAACCGCGCGGCTTTTCGCGAGGCATCGCTATCAAGCACTCCCGCCAAAACCATTGGCTGATTAGCGACAAAGCCAACTGTCCGACCCTCAATGCGGCCAAACCCGATGACTATGTTTTTTGCAAACGCTTCCTGAATTTCAAAAAAATCACCGTCATCTGCGGTTTTCAAAATTACTTCGCGGATATCGTAAGGCTTGTTGGCGTTATCAGGAATTAACGTATCAAGTGATTCATCAATGGCAGCAACAGGTTGGAGGCAGGCTATCTCCGGCAAAGGATCGGTGTTGGATAGCGGCAGAAAATCGATCAATCGCCGCATTTGCGTCAGCACTTCGATGTCGTTGTCATAAGCACCATCGGCAATCGAGGATTTTGTGGTATGGATGCGTGCGCCGCCGAGTTCTTCTGCTGTGACAGTTTCATTGGTGACGGTTTTTACAACATCAGGCCCGGTTACAAACATATAGCTGGTGTCGCGCACCATAAAGATAAAGTCGGTCATAGCGGGTGAGTAGACATCACCACCCGCGCACGGCCCCATGATCACTGAAATTTGCGGGATAACGCCGGACGCCAAAATATTGCGCTGGAACACCTCGGCATAGCCACCAAGCGCCGCTACACCTTCCTGAATACGCGCACCGCCGGCATCGTAAAGCCCGATGATTGGCGCACGATTTTTCAGCGCCATGTCTTGGAGTTTTATGATTTTATTTGCGTGGGCTTCGGATAGAGAACCGCCAATAACCGTGAAGTCTTTCGCAAAGACGATAACCTTACGTCCATTCACCGTTCCCCTACCTGTAATTACGCCTTCACGGGGGAT